>CAJYIY010000001.1 GCA_913775305.1 uncultured Erwinia sp.
GGCGATCCTTCAGAACAATACACCAGCGTTTTCGCTGATGCGCCGGAGGCCATTGACACAGTCAGCGCCGTTAACAGCGTGCCCAGTACCGCTTTCTTCATCTCCATCCTCGCTTATTATTTGACATTGTCAGGGAGTGGTACCTAAAACCAGAGAGTATCAGGATGATAAATATGGCATAAATACAGCAATATGCTGAGTAACGATTAAGGAACCCCGATGACTGACTCTCTCGCGCAGAAGCTGACCGACCGTTTTTACCGCTATCTGGCGGTCTCCAGCCAGAGCAACGCCGCCGCAACGACCCTGCCCAGTACCCCTGAACAGCATGATATGGCCCGCCTGCTGGCGGAAGAGCTGGAACAGCTGGGGTTACAGGACGTGACAATCGATGAATTTGCCACCGTGACCGCCGTCAGGCCGGGGAAAGTACCGGGGGCACCGAGGATCGGTTTTATTACCCATATCGATACCGTCGACGTTGGTCTTTCGCCGCATATTCACCCACAGACGCTGCGTTTTGATGGGGCGGATCTGTGCCTGAATGCCGGGCAGGACATCTGGCTTCGCACCGCCGAACATCCGGAAATCAACGCCTACATCGGCCAGGATATTATTTTCAGCGATGGCACCTCGGTGCTGGGCGCGGATAACAAAGCCGCTGTCACCGTGGTGATGACGCTGCTGGCGCAGCTGCCTGCGGATGCGCCAGTGGGCGACATTGCGGTGGCTTTTGTTCCGGACGAAGAGATCGGCCTGCGCGGCGCCAAAGCGCTGGATCTGGAATCCCGCTTTAACGTGGATTTTGCCTACACCATTGACTGCTGCGAGCTGGGGGAAGTGGTGTATGAAAACTTTAACGCAGCGGCCGCGGAGATCCGCCTGACCGGCGTCACCGCGCATCCGATGTCCGGTAAGGGCGTGCTGGTCAACCCGCTGCTGATGGCGTGGGATTTTATCAGCCACTTCGACCGCCAGCAGACGCCGGAGCACACTGAAGGTCGCGAAGGTTACACCTGGTTCAACGATATGCAGGCCAACGCCAGCGAAGCGGTGCTGAAAGCCTCGATTCGCGATTTTGATCTCACCGCCTTCGCTCAGCGCAAGCAGCAGATCCGCGACGTGGCGGAGATCATCCGTCAAAGCTACCCGACCGGGCGCGTTGAGATCGGTCTCAGCGATACCTACAGCAATATCAGCAACGCCATCGGCGAGGATCGCCGCCCTGTCGATCTGATTTTTGCCGCGTTAAAGGAGATCAACGTTGAGCCGAAGGTGATTCCGATGCGCGGCGGCACCGATGGCGCAGCGCTGTCGGCGAAAGGTTTGCTGACGCCTAACTTCTTTACCGGTGCACATAATTTCCATTCAAAGTTTGAATTTCTGCCGGTGCCGTCGTTTGTGAAATCATACGAACTGGCGGAAACGATCTGCCTGCTGGCGGCACGTCCGTACCTCAGCCAGACCGTTTAGCGGGCAGGAAGCAAAGCCGCCATTCTGAAAGAATGACGGCTCAATATATGTTCGCTCCCGGCTATCCCGCAGAACGGTCAGGCGGGGGTATTCGGCTTACTTCACGTACACATCAATGCCCGGGAAGAACTTCGCCGCCAGCCGGGTCAGCGTACCGTCGGTCTGCACCCTGGCGATTGCCGCGTCCAGCTCGCTCTTCAGCTGCGTATCATTTTTACGCAGGCCGAAACCAATGCCGCTGCCGAGAATCGCGTCGTCCTCAACCGCCTTACCGATAAAGCCAAAGCCCTTACCCTGCGGCTTATCCAGGAAGCCGGACTGACCCGCAGCAGACATGACCAGCGTGCCGTCCAGGCGTCCCGCGACCATATCGTTATACACCTGGTTCTGATCCTGATAGGAGGTGACGGTTACGCCCTTCGGCTCCCAGTGCTTCTTGGCATAGGTTTCCTGAATAGAGCCCTGCAGAACGCCGATGCTTTTCCCTTTCAGCGATTCCGGGGTGGCGTCCTTCAGGCCCGCATCCGTTTTAGCCACCAGCATGCTTGGGATACGGTAGACAGGCCTGGTGAAAGCGATGCTTTTTTCACGCGCAGCGGTGATGTTCATCGCCGAGTTGATGGCGTCGAATTTTTTCGCCGACAGTGCGGGGATCAGCGCGTCAAAGCTGCTCTCCACCCAGCTGCACTTGAAGTTTCCGGCCTGGCAAATAGCGTTGCCCAGTTCGATATCAAACCCTTCCAGCTCGCCGGAAGCATTGCGGCTCTCAAACGGAGGATACTGTGATTCCACCCCGTAACGCAGCGTTTGCTGGGCCAGCGCAGAGACCGATGACAGCAGGCCAATTGCCACAAACAGCGCATTCAACTTCTTCATTCACTTCCCCTTATGGTTACTGATTAGCGAGGCTTGACCCGGCAGAGCGCGCGTGCACCCGCCTGCAGGGTGGCTTCGTCTTTTGCGAAAGAGAGACGGAGTAATTTATTGTCGGTTCCATCGGTGTAAAACGCTGACAGCGGAATGGTTGCCACACCGTAATCAACGATGAGACGTTTTACCATTTCACTGTCCGCTTCGTCACTGAAATCCGCATAGCTGGCCAGCATAAAGAACGATCCGGCAGACGGCAGCAGCGTAAACGGTGAATCTTTCAGCAATGCGGTCATCAAATCGCGCTTTTGCTGATAGAACGCGCCCAGTCCAAGATAGTTTTCCGGCTGTCGCAGATAGTCGGCAAAGGCCACCTGCATCGGCGTATCCGCAGAGAACATCATAAACTGATGCACTTTCACCACTTCTTCCATCAGTTCCGCCGGGGCCAGCAGATAGCCTACGCGCCAGCCGGTCACGTGGAAGGTTTTACCAAAAGAGGAAACGATAACGCTGCGCTGGGCCAGTTCGGGATGGGTTGCCATGCCGTTATGCTGGCGGCCATCGAACAGAATATGCTCATAGACTTCGTCGGAGAGCACCACGATATCGGTATTGCGGGTCAGCGCCGCCAGACGGTCAAGGTCCTCGCGGCTCAGTACCTGCGAACCCGGGTTATGCGGCGTATTGATGATGATCATCCGGGTCCGCGGCGTGATTGCCGCGCTGACTTCATCCCAGTTGATGGTAAAACCCGGTACCTGAAGCTTCAGGCCAATGGCGGTCGCGCCCTGCAAGCGGACAATTGGTGCATAGCTGTCAAAGGCCGGTTCGAAGAAGATCACTTCGTCGCCCGGATGCACCAGCCCGGCAATCGCCGAGTACAGCCCTTCGCTGGCGCTGGCGGTGATCAGCACCTCGCTGGCGACGTCATATTTCTGGCCGTAAAGGGTTTCAACCTTCTCCGCCAGAACCTGCTTCAGCGCCACCACGCCGGTCATCGGCGCGTACTGATTGTGGCCCTGCTGCATCGCCCTGCTGACACCCGCCACCAGTGCCGGATCGCAGGGAAAATTAGGTGCGCCCTGCGAAAGGTTAATCGCCTGATGCTGCGCGGAGAGCTGGCCGATCACCGTAAAAATTGTGGTGCCGACATCGGGTAATTTTGAGCGCTGTTGCACAGATGCGGTGATAGTCATAAAAGCTCCAGTCTGGGGGGCAAGCCGGGATTGATGTGTTCTGGCTATTCAACGTGGAGCGGCTTGAGGCGACAAGCGAATTGTTGTCATAATAGCCATGACTTTTTAACATAGCTCAGGGTACACCTATGTCCCAGCGTCCGCTGCCGCTGAACGCCATTCACGCTTTTATTGTGACCTCACGCCATCTCAATCTGACCCGAGCCGCCGATGAGCTGTGCATCACTCAGGGTGCGGTCAGCCGTAAAATCGCCTCGCTGGAGTCCTGGCTGGGCTTTAGCCTGTTTGACCGCCACGCCCGCGGGCTTCGCCTGACGCCTCAGGGTTCCGCCCTGCTTCCTGCGCTGCAGGCGGGATATCAGCAGATGTATGATGCCGCCCAGGCCAGCCGGCAACAGGCGGTCATCCGACTGAAAGCCCCGACCTGCGCCATGCGCTGGCTGCTGCCAAAGCTGGTGGCGCTGGAGAAACGGCGACCCGAACTGCATGTTTCACTGACGACTACCCTCGAACACAGCGCTCAGCTGGAGCATTATGATGCCGCGATTCTTTACGGTCCTGACCGGGGGCCTGGCATCTGTTTATTTGAGGAGGAGCTGACGCCGGTGCTGGCAGGAAGCCTGCTGGGTACGCACCCTGCGGATGCCCGTACGCTGGCCGCCATGACTTTTCTGCATCCCACTGCCGACAGCCGCGACTGGCAGCTGTGGCTGAAATCGCAGCAGATGACCATCACCATGCAGCGTAATCAGCACTTCGCTACGATGGACCTGGCCATCAGCGCGGCCATTCAGGGGTACGGCGTGACCGTGGCTGACGTCACGCTGATTGCCGAAGATCTTGCCAGACAGCAGCTGATTGCGCCGTTCAGTGGCAGAGTGAAGACTGGGGCGGTTTACAGCCTGATCCGCCGTCCGGCAGAAGAAGCCCCGCCGCTGCTCGATGAACTGGTTACGTGGCTTTCATCCCCTGCCAGCTGCTGAGTCCTGTTACGGCCGATGGCTGAAGCGGTATTTCGCCACCAGCATCAGGGTGGTTAAGACGGCCGGAATAGCCAGGAACGAAAAGACATCGGTAATATTCCAGCCCATCGACAGCATCTGCGCACCGGCAAAGGCACTGATGATCGCCCCGACGCGTCCGATGCCGTGCATCCAGCTGGACCCGGTGGCGCGGGCGCGCGTCGGATAGTAGCTGGCGGACAGCGCATTCATCCCGGTGTTGGCCCCGTTCAGGCAGAAGCCACTACAAAAGGCAATGCAGCTTAACACCAGCACATCAGCCGGTGCATAGCCGATGCTGACCGTCGCAATCGCGCCGGCGAAGTAGATTGCCGCCAGCGCCAGGCTGGCATTGAAGCGATCCATCATCCAGCCCGCGAACAGTGAACCCACGGTGCCGCCAGCCTGATACATGGCGGTTACCAGCGCCGCCTGGGTGACCGTCATGCCAATATCTTTCACCAGCGACGGAAGCCAGCTGCCGATCAGATAGACCAGGAACAGCCCCATAAAATAGCTGCCCCACAGCATCATACTGCCAAACAGGTAGTGGCGGGACAGCACCAGCCGTACCGCACCGCCGGTCGTGGTGATTTCATTGAGGGCGAAACGGCAGCGATCCGTGGTCATTCCCGGGTGCATCTTCTCGACGATCTGGCGGATTTTCCAGGCTGGCGCATTGCGCGTCATCAGAAACCGCACCGATTCCGGCAGCCAGCGCAGCAGTAAAGGCACGATGGTTAACGGCAATACGCCGCCCAGGACCAGTACCGAATGCCAGCCATAGTTGGGGATCAGCCACGAGGCGGCAAAACCTCCGGCGGCCGCGCCAAAGGTAAAGCCGCAGAAAACCACGGTGATCAAAAAGGCACGTTTACGCTCAGGGGAATACTCCGCTACCAGTGTGCCCACGTTGGGCATTGCAGCCCCCAGCCCCAGCCCGGTAAGAAAGCGGAACAGCATCAGCTGGTCAAGGTTCTGTGAAAATGCCGTAGCCAGCGTCCACAGGCCAAAGAAAAACACGCTGCTGATAATAATCACCCGCCGACCAAAGCGATCGGCCAGCGGCCCGGCAAACATCGCGCCCAGCGCCAGGCCGATGAGCGCGGCACTGATCACCGCCCCCAGCTGATGATTGCTGACGCCCCACGCCGTTTTCAGCGCCGGAGCGATAAAGCCCATCAACGCAATATCCATCCCGTCCATGGCCACAACGGCAAAACAAAGTGTAATGATGCACTTCTGGTAACGGCTTAATGCATTGCGGTTAATTAATGCATGAATATCGATGGCCGCAGTCCTGTCCACGACGTACTCCCTGACTGGCTGATTCACACCCCCGCGCGATAAAACGAGCTTTGCAGCGAGATGCACAGAAAAATAGCCCGTTATCATAACGGATTGTTATAAAGTTCTCCTGATTAATTGCGCTCATATTTTAATCCGTCAGGACATAAGCTGACATTAAGGTTTAGTGGCTTAACGCCATGAAAAGTGATGGTTAACCGGCGAAACGGCCTGAATGTTAATTAAATTTTGCAATAAGGTTAACAAAAATAGTTCAGCGGGCTTGTCAGCGATATCGGCCGCCTCCTAATCTGAGCTATGGAAAAAAATGATCGGTTTAACCAGCGCATCCGATTGCGTCACTTATATACCTTTGTTGCCGTCGCGCAGCAGGGGACTCTTGGCCGCGCCGCGGAAACCCTCTCTCTGAGCCAGCCAGCGTTATCAAAGACGCTGAATGAGCTGGAGGAACTGGCCGGAGCGAGGCTGTTTGAGCGCGGTCGTCTGGGCGCACAGCTGACGATGATGGGCGAACAGTTTCTCACTCACGCCATCAGGGTGCTCGATGCGTTAAATCATGCCGGGCAATCGTTTGTTTCACCGCTCCCACAGCAACCGGAAGTGCTGCGGGTGTGCGTGTTAACCACCGTGGCTTTGGGTATGCTGCCTTCTATCCTCGATCGGTTCCACCAGCAGCGGCCGCAAACCATTGTGCAGGTGGCGACGTTGCACAATAACGTGCTGATTGCCGGGCTGAAAGCGGGAGAGTTTGATGTGGGGATTGGCCGAATGGCCGATGCCGAGTTGATGAGCGGGTTAACCTACGAGCTCTTATTCCTGGAATCACTACGGCTGGTGGTGCGACCGGATCACCCGCTCTTAAGTGACAACGTCACTCTTTCCCGCGCCATGTCGTGGCCGGTCGTGCTCTCACCGGAGGGTACAGCCCCGCGCAGGCTGGCCGAAGCGATGCTGAAAGAACAGGGGTGCACCCTGCCGTCAACGCTGGTCGAAACCTCTGCCACCTCGCTCGCCCGGCAGTTGGTGCTTCGCTACAACTATGTCTGGTTCGTTCCGTCGGGCGCTATCAGGGAAGATCTGTTGCACCATTCTCTGGCCGCGCTGCCGATCGCCTCACACGGGCCGGGCGAGCCGGTTGGCATACTGACCCGTTCCGGCTCTCCGCTCAGCCTGAGCGCGGAGCTGCTGCTGGCCACCATCAGAAAATCCCACTCAGGCTAGCGCCTTAACGCCCTCGCCGGGCATTTTGCTCCCGATTTTCCAGCCTCGCCCGCTCGCTCTTCCGCAGTGCGACATAGCAGGCACCGCTGCCACCGTGGTAAGGCTGCGCGCAGCAAAAAGCCTGCACCTGCTCAAACTGCCGTAGCCAGCGCATCAGGTAGCTGCGAATAATGTTAGCGTGAGAGGTATCGTGGCGCGCCTTGCCGTGAATAATCAGCAAATTCCGCAAATCATCCCGCTGCGCCTGGCGCATAAACAGGTACAGCATCTGCCTGCTGCTCTCGACAGACTGCTTAATCAGATTCAGGTTGGCCTGCGGCGGATATTTTCCCTGCCGAAGTTTGTCAAGCACGCCGGGCTGAATACCCTCCGCAATATACTCCAGCGGCGATGTCCCCGGTAAAACGTCCAGCAGCCCGGTGGTCAGCGGATTATCCAACTGCACCTCCCACTGCCGATCTCTTGGCGGTTTAGCCGATGGCGATTTTTGCCACATGATACTGCTACAGTCTTTCATCGGCGTAACATCCTCCATGGCAAGGCGGAAGATATCGCTTTCATCAGGGTTGAAGGTCATCACTCACTCCTTTTACTGGCACCTGCGGCGCGATAAATCAGACTGTCACGGTTTCACGTCATTTTACAGTTTAGCAAGATGCCGGGGGGAAATGCGAAACCCTGCGCTGAAGTGGGTTTTGAGAGCCGGCGACATTCACCGTCGGGAATAAAAATTGATCATTATAATTAGAATATTGCTCTGTAATGCCACATCAACTCAGCATCAAACAATAAATAATGGCTATTTAAGCAAATTTAAGTTTGTTAAGGAGCTGTTTTTTGCCATATTTTTCACGGAGATAGCGTTGATTAATGACACCCTTACTTTTTATGTGGCTAAAACTGCTCTGATGAGTTTCATTCTGTAAGTCAAAACGGTAAAATTGATGTCAGTCAATTATCACAGAGCGTAAATTATGATTCCAGAAAAGAGAATTATCAGTCGACGCATACAATCAGGTGGTTGTGCCATTCACTGCCAGGATTGCAGCATCAGCCAACTCTGCATCCCCTTCACTCTCAACGAACACGAGCTCGACCAGCTTGATAATATTATCGAGCGTAAAAAACCCATTCAGAAAGGCCAGACGCTGTTCAAGGCAGGCGACGAACTTAAGTCGCTGTACGCTATCCGTTCCGGCGCCATCAAAAGCTACACCATTACCGAACAGGGCGACGAACAGATTACCGGCTTCCATCTGGCGGGCGATCTGGTGGGATTCGATGCGATCAACAGTGGCCAGCACCCCAGCTTCGCTCAGGCGCTTGAAACCGCTATGGTCTGCGAAATCCCCTTTGAAACACTGGATGATCTGTCGGGTAAAATGCCCAGCCTCCGCCAGCAGATGATGCGTCTGATGAGTGGTGAAATCAAAGGCGACCAGGAGATGATTCTGCTGCTTTCCAAGAAAAATGCCGAAGAGCGCCTTGCTGCATTTATCTACGGTCTGTCTCGTCGCTTCGGCCAGCGCGGCTTTTCTCAGCGTGAGTTTCGTCTGACCATGACGCGCGGCGATATCGGTAACTACCTGGGACTGACGGTAGAAACCATCAGCCGCCTGCTGGGGCGCTTTCAGAAAAGTGGCATGCTGGCGGTTAAAGGCAAATATATTACGATTCAGGACCATGAAATCCTCTCCCAGCTTGCCGGCCAGAGCAGAGCTATCGCCTGACAATCTGCCGGGTCAGTGTTTGTTATTTTATTGATCCGGCAATATCTTTTTCGCTTTTTCCTTTTGTCTGATTGGGCTATCTTTAGGTTACACGCTCAGTGTATGGAGAACCCATTATGGCTAACTATCAAAACATTCTTGTGGCTATCGACCCGCAGCAGGACGATCAGCCTGCCCTAAGGCGTGCCGTGTATCTTAATCAGCGCCTCGGCGGCAAGATCACCTGTTTTCTCCCGATTTATGATTTCTCCTACGAAATGACAACCCTGCTGTCGCCTGACGAACGTTTAACGATGCGTAAAGGGGTGATCAGTCAGCGTACTGAGTGGATCCGCCAGCAGGCGCAGGCCTATCTGGCTGCCGGTGTGCCACTGGATATTAAAGTGGTATGGCATAACCGACCGTTTGAAGCGATTATTCAGGAAGTGCTGAATAATCAGCACGATCTGGTCATTAAAATGACCCATCAGCACGATCGCCTGCAGGCGGTGGTGTTTACCCCAACCGACTGGCACCTGCTGCGCAAGTGTCCCTGCCCGGTATGGATGGTGAAAGACCAGGCCTGGCCTGAGGGGGCGAAGGCGCTGGTCGCGGTCAACCTCGCCAGCGAAGAGCCGCATCACGACCCGCTGAATACCAAGCTGGTCAGAGAGACGATGGAGCTCGCTGAGCGGGTTAATCATACCGAAGTTCATCTGGTCGGGGCCTATCCGGTGACCCCAATCAATATCGCTATTGAGCTGCCCGATTTCGATCCCAGCGTGTATAACGATGCAATTCGTGGACAGCATCTGGTTGCAATGAAAGCGCTGCGCCAGTCTTTCGGCATTGATGAGAAGTTTACCCACGTGGAAAAGGGTCTGCCGGAGGAAGTGATACCGGAACTGGCCGATCATCTTTCGGTTGGCGTGGTGGTTCTGGGCACAATAGGACGTACCGGACTGTCCGCCGCGTTTCTCGGCAACACCGCAGAGCAGGTTATCGACCATTTGCGCTGCGATCTGTTAGCCATTAAACCTGATGGTTTTACTTCACCGGTAGAACTGGACGACGACGAGGACGATTAATCCTCACGGGCGCGGAAGCTTAACAGCCACCTTCCGCGCTCGGTTCACGAAGCCTCCTGCTTTCTGCTTTCTGCTTTCTGCTGGAATATATTAGTTTTTCAGAAAATACGTTAAGGTAAATATCGCACTCTTTGTGTTAAATATTTGTTTAATTTTCTTATCAGCGATTGGCGATAATTTACTCCCTGAGGATAAAGGTTAAAATCACCTTATTGATAAAAATTATCCTTTAACATTATAAATAAAAGCCGTTACACTCAGCGGGTCATTTTACTTTCCCAGAGAATGTCTTTTGCATTTATATCGTCTGTCACAGCGCCGAATTCCTGCACTCATCGCCATGCTGGCGATACTGCTGCTGTTTATCGCGCCTGACATTTCGCAATCGCTTATGCCACGCCCGTCTACATACGGCGCGGCTGACGCTGTGCATGAGATATCTGCGAGGCATGACGATATCAAGATGAAAGCGCTGGCCGATGATGGTGCCACTGCCCACAGCAGCCACAGCAGCCACAGCAGCCACAGCAGCCACAGCAGCCACAGCAGCCACAGCAGCCACAGCAGCCACAGCAGCCACAGCAGCCACAGCAGCAGCGTACAGAGTTCAGCCAGCCAAATGCAACACGCGGTTAATCCCGTGCAGCCTCATGCTATGAGTATGAACATGGGCATGGGCATGGGCATGGGCATGATGGACGAATTTGCCTGCGGCTACTGCCAACTGCTGGTTCATGTACCGATACTGGTGTGGATCTTCGTTCCCGTGATTCTACTGCTGCTGCTGGTAGTTCAGTCACCGCCTCAGCGTCCACTGCCCGTTTATCATCCTACCGTTTGTCCCGGCCCATGCCAGCCGCGCGCCCCGCCGCTTTTTTAATTCCTGATTGTTAATTAAAACCATCGTGCGTGCGCGATAAATATATCGCCGCGACAATTAATAATAATGTGATTTTCACAGGACCTCGCACGCCCTGATTATTTACGCGTTCACTATGCACTATGCGCCTGCCAAATAACGGCGCTGATTGACAGGAACGGAATAATCAACGGCGATGGCGTTGCCTGTTAAACAGGAATATCAATGAACGCATTTCCCCTGCGCCTCTCGCTGCTGAGCGCAGCCCTTTCACTCGCATGGCAGAGTCAGGCAGCCTCCGAGCCTCATCATCCCGTTATCAACGATGATGCGGTGATTACCGTAACGGCACCGCTGACAAATCCGTTGACCGTAGTGACTTCGCCCAAAACGCCACGACAGCCGGTTCCTGCCAGCGATGGTTCCGACTATTTGAAAACGATCCCGGGCTTTGCCCAGATACGTAACGGCGGAACCAACGGCGATCCGGTATTTCGCGGTATGTTTGGTTCGCGACTGCGCATCCTCACCGACGGTGGAGAAATGCCGGGTGCCTGCCCGGCGCGAATGGACGCCCCCAGCTCGTATATTTCACCAGAAAGCTTCGATTTGCTGAGTATCACTAAAGGACCGCAGACGGTGCTGTGGGGGCCGGGAAATTCGGCGGGGACCGTCCGTTTTGATCGCCAGCCGCCGCAGTTCACTCAGCCAGGAATTAAAGGGGACGCCAGCCTGCTGGCCGCATCAAATCATCGCTACGACGAGAATGCAGATCTCAGTCTTGGCAGTGACCAGGGCTATCTTCGCCTGCTGGGCAATAAGTCGCGATCGGATGATTATAAGGATGGCAACGGCGATCGGGTTGCCTCGCGCTGGGATAAATGGAATGCTGACGTCGCGCTGGGCTGGACGCCGGACGCCGATACGCTGCTGGAGCTGACCGCCGGGCGCGGTAACGGGGAAGCCCGCTACGCCGGACGCAGTATGGACGGTTCGCAGTTTAAGCGCGAAAGCCTTGGCCTGCGCTTCGAAAAATCCAACATCAGTGACGTGCTGGATAAAATTGAAGCACAGATTTACTACAACTATGCCGACCATATTATGGATAATTTTACGCTGCGATCCCCCTCCGGTGGCATGGGGGCAATGGGGAAGATGGGCAGCAAGGCAATGGGCGATATGGA
>CAJYIY010000002.1 GCA_913775305.1 uncultured Erwinia sp.
GTCCAGTAGCGGGCTGCTGTACGGCGTGCCGCTGTTCTCCTGCATGTGAGTGATCATCTCGGTGATGATGTTTTTGTATGGCCCATGAAAGGAGAACAGCTTCGCCAGCTCCCGGAACTCATCAAACATCAGCCGGGCGGTTTCCTCCCGGCTGACCACGACCGGCGCACTCTCCGTCAGGCTGCCCGGATAAAATCCGCCATACGAACTGGCGGGCGCTGGCAGGATAAGAGTCAGCGTATACGGGTTCACTTTCGCCGAGACGTCCGTCAGACCAAAGCGCTCTTTCAGCGCTTGCTCGTTCAGATCACCGTGAAGCATGTCCTTCGCGCTGTAGTCATCCATTGCCCGCTTGGCGGCATAAATCAGTGCCGGAATGGGCATGGGTTCGAGCCCCTTTTCCTTCGCCTCGGCCAGTTTCTTCTTGCGGGTAGTCTCCTCCCGCTCTGCCACCTTGCCGGCATTACAGGTACTTACGTAGGTATGCGTCTCGACTGACGGAATGAACCGGGCGCAACACGGGCAGGAGCTGTAGCTGTCCAGCGAACCCGCCCACTCTTTCAGCTCTCCACCGACCTCGTAAGTATCACCCATGCCACCACAGACACGGAACCGCCCTTCATACTTACCGCAGGTCACCGGATCGCCTGCCCTGACCTGTTGCCGCTCGATGCCGCCGATTTCGTAGGTATCATCAGATGCGCCGGCAAGAATGCGCCCGCCGCAGGAAGTTTTATCCATGTGATATAGAAAGAACCCCGTTGCCATAATCCCTCACGACATAAATAGGTATAAAACCAGCATCATACAGAAATCATGACCCAACCTGAATCAACACACTGATTTACCATAACATCCCGGCGGCGAACCGCTATCGATTTGCCTGCGACAGCGGAATTGCTTCTATAACTTGCTAACCATATCCATACAACGCAAATCCGTCTGGGTAAGACCTGATGGATAGAAACTTTCTCTAACGAGAGTAAACCCATGTTTCTCATAGAAAGATTGTGCGTTCGGCGTTGAGGATAAAGTTAACTCCTCAAACCCCTTTCTACGTGCTTCTTCTTTGATAGCATTAATAATCAGTCCGCCAAAACCCTTGCCGAGGTGCTCTGGCAAAGTGAAAACAGCCTCAACGCTTCCCGCAGAAAGATCCAAGAAACCTGTCGCCACCGGCCTGTTATCAGGACCATCAACGACGAAAAAAGGATTTGCTGCGATAACTCTCCTGTAACCTTCGGGCATTGCTGCTGGCGTCCACGCGTCAATAACCGCAGCGTCGTAGCTGAACTTGCATCCATGGCGAATAGCCTGGTTCCGAATATTCCAACACTCTTCTGCCTCAACAGGTGTTGCGAGCCTGACCTTCATAGCTTCTCCTTGTTTGTCCTGTAACTGCTAACCACTCAGATTTACCATAACATCTCGATCACGAATCACACGTCCTTCAATCCCATGTTATGGTTAAAATCCTTCCACAACATGAGGATAGACATATGATTGTCAGAACATGGCACGGATGCGTACCGCTCAAGCATGCAGAAGGCTTTGCAAATCATCTGCAAAGAACCGGTGTTGAACATTCAGAGAGGACACCTGGAAATCTGGGAGCGTATGTACGTAGAGAAACGCAGGGTGAATGGGAGCATTTCTTCCTGGCTACTTACTGGAAAGATCTTGAGGCCGTAAAAGCATTCGCAGGCGAACAATATCAGGTTGCAGTCACCTATCCGGACGATGAGCAATTTGAGCTGCTATCCGATCCTTACGTCTTCCAACACGACGTGCAAGCCGCATCCTCCCTGTAGTTAATTGCTGGCCGCAGCCATGAGGCGGCCACTTCCTCTTCTGAGTCTGCCTAGCACTCATATTTAACATAAGACTACTTATCAACACTGCTAAAACGCGCTCAGGACGATTTGAGTGCGAAGATGATGAAAACCCACAATTTACCCGCTAAAAACCCCGCAGATGAGTTCTGAGGCCATGAATAACTATGCACTGGATTGACTTACGGAAGATTCCGGCCTGAATTCAGGCCGGACAACGTAAATCTGGCATCAAAACCGAAAGAAAACGGTGAACGGGTGCGCAATTTATTGCGCGGCGGTGAGATGTTGGACAAACGCAGCGCGTCAGTAAGTAACGTCAGTTTGCGGAGTTACCCGCCCGCGATGTTGTTTCGGCATCACAAACGACATCGCGGGATTACAAAACATACCCTGTCCTTGGCTTTACAGCGCCGGACCAGTCACGTAGCAGTGGCAGAGTGCATACAGGCTTAGTCTGTGAATCCGGTATCGGATTAGGGAAAAAACGGAAGCCGGGAAAAGGATGCAACACTGCCGTTTTTCCATAGGCTCCGCCCCCCTGACAAGCTTCACATAAACCGGATGATTTATGGTGCTCAAACCCCGAAACTCACCACTCGTAACCCACACATTACAACTCCTCCCGGTTAAAACATCAACCGATGGCATAAAAGCGATGCTAAAAATTACCAATGACCGGGAAGAACAAAGCGGTAATGCACTTATGGCATGGTGGGGAGGAAGTGGAGCTGCCCCGATAATTTCCCCTGAAAATGAGGCAATTCTTTTGGAGCGTGCCACGGGGCCCGCATCTCTGTCCACGATGTCCAGAGAAGGTCAGGACACTGAGGCTTGCCGTATTCTGTGCCTTACAGCAAACCAGTTGCACACAGGTCAGAAACAGCCAATACCACAACTTACTTCTCTTTATAACTGGTTCTACGCCCTTAAACCAGCCGCCCGGATATATGGGGGGATTCTGAAGTAGTGCGCAGAAATATCTGAAGATCTGCTATCTTCGCCGCGTGATGTGAGCACGCTACATGGCGATTTGCATCATGCTAACGTCCTTGATTTTGGTTCATCCGGTTGGCTGGCGATTGACCCGAAGGGCTTAAAGGTGAGCGAGGGTTCGATTATGTCAATATTTTCACAAATCCGGACCTTGGTAATCGAGCTTCTGGAATAGCCGTTGTCCCGGAAATATTCAAACAACGACTTAATATCGTGACCGAAACTGCCGGCCTGGACAGAGAGAGGCTGCTGATAGGGATCTGCTGGGGTGGATTATCCGCGGCCTGGTCTTTGGAAAGTAACGACCCGGTCGCTGTTACAACGAAAATAGCAGAGCTGGCACTATCTGAACTGCACTACTGAACCGGAAGTTAAGGTTACCTTTTGCGATTAAAAATTAGCCGTAACGTACAATAATTTTCGATATCCAAACTGACCCCTGATATACACATAACAAGGCAAACAGGCTGCGATATAAGAGTCTCCATCTCATCAGAAGGGCAGAAATTACTGGGGTTCCGGCTTAGCGTAGGTTTTCGTTCCGTTGGACTTCAAACCCCGCAGAGGATATTCGCTGGCTGCTCAGGACCGAGGCGGTTGCCTGAAAGTTGGCAGTTATCGCAGCTACCCGGCCACAGCCCCAGGACGGGAAGGAACAGCTGACCAGCCGGACAAACTGAACTATCTGTGGCGCACCGGCAGCGGCGCCTGAAGGAGCAGAATGACCTGTTCCGTCTGCAGCATGCCCTGCTGGCGGTAAAGCTGACGGGTTGGGAGTGATCTCCTCCCAATATCGGTGCCAGGATAAATCAGAGATCCGGGCCTGTTTGCAGGCTTCGGATAAATTCTGCCGGAGTCAGGTTATTTAACGAGGGATGTGGCCGGTCTGGACGACCTGCTGGAGCAATCGGGCTGGCGCAGGAGCTGCGCCAGCAGGAACTGACAAAAGAGCGGGAATATTCAAAGCCATAGTTGGAGTTGTAGCTTCAACGAACTTTTGGCATTAAACGTACTTAGAGTACAATGTGCGCATAAGAGAATTTCAATACACAATATGTTGTGTTTGGTTTTTACCTAAAAGAGATGAATCTGTATGGGCATTAAATTTAAAAAAATATTTTATTTCTCAATGCTTGCTATATCTATAGTGTTGTTTTTGTTTTTGATATTTACAGCTTACTCATTTGTTAATACGCTTATTTATATAAATACCTTTGGTGGTTTATCTGCTCTAAATTATCCAGAGGTTACTGGACATCTTGTTATTATGTTCTTCACAGTGGGTTGCCTCTATTTCTCAATAAAAACAATCCGAAATGCAAGTGGGAGGTGATTATCTACAACTTAGGTTTTTGGATAATAATGATAACATCTCACTCCATGCAGATGGATTCCTTTCTTTTAGTGTCATAGCATCTAAAAATGGGCCTGTGTAATTTTCAACAAGAAAGTAAAAAAGGTCTGGATCTCCCGCCGTTCTAAGTTTGTTGTAGACGGTGTTGTTCACTACTTTCAGTTTTTCTGATGTGTAAACAGCCATGGATGCTGCACCACCTATCGAATATATAGTAGATACTATTAGTCCCGCCGTCATTTTCCCTGTAATTTTTCAGAAAAAATAGATGCCAGGTCATTTATTAAGGCTGCGTTTATTAATACTTTTCCTGTTACTCTTGCCAACCCCTCTTTAATGTGTTTTTTTGATTTCAGCAGTGAATATTTTAATTACTATGTTTATTATCTCGCTGAGATCTTGTTCGCTTAGCCCTTTCTTTAATCTGTAGATGAGTCTATACGTGTTCGTTTCATTTCTATATCTGTTGTCAGTATCAATGAAGTTTAAAGCAATAGACGATATGTCATTTGAAAAATCTAAAACAACCTCGCCAATTTTTGCGTGTAGCGAATCCATACTGATTTTTGTTTTTTTCCTTGCAATACCTTTAATGTTCTATTTGCAACAACTTACGCTTCCGACATGATAAATATCCCTATATTTTAATTTTGAGTTTATCTTTCCTATCAATAATACGCAGTTCAAGGGGAAAGTTAAAGACTTTCATTTGAAGGGGTTTGGGTGCCGAAGGAACGAAAACGTACGATAATGGGCTAACGCATTGATTTAAAATTACAAAGCAAGGCACCTTAAAGGACATCGCGCGTTTAAGTTGGAGATTTACTTTCTTCTTTTCTTTGGGGTGCTTTTAATTGCCATGTATGATGTTTCATAAAGAGTTAAAAGTTTTCCCATTTAGCTTTTCATAGCATCATGCTTTTCTGGGTTTCTGTAGAAGTTTTGATGTATACTTTGCTGGTAGTTTTATTATTAATGCGTTGTGAGATTGAAATATTTATTTTTTCCAATCCAAATATTTCCTGATTTCAGAACCTCACTATCTTCTCTATTAATTATGAAGCCTGTAGTGGTCAACAAAAACTGGCCACGGCTTTAGAGTTTTTTTCAGAACAATCGTTCTGATTCATTCGGCGTCAGACCTCCGTTATATTGGTGAGGTCTGAGCTGGCTGTAATATCCTGTGATGTAATTCGTTATTGCCGTGCTGGCTTCGCTAAAATTCACGTAGCCATTATCCGGTACCCACTCTGTTTTCAGGCTTCTGAAGAACCGTTCCATTGGGCTGTTATCCCGGCAATTTCCCCGGCGACTCAGGCTTTGCTTTATCTGATATCTCCACAGTAACTGTCTGAAATCCCTGCTGGTATAGTGACTGCCTTGATCCGAATGATACAGTATATTAGCCGGTTTCCCCCGTGCTTCCCGGGCCATCGACAGGGCTTTACCTGTCAGTGCTGAATCCGGGAAAAATGACATCGCCCAGTCAACCGGTTTACGGGAAAACAAATCGAGTACAACAGGCAGATAAGTCCGGCGTTTTCCCGTCCTGATATAAGTCACATCACCGCACCAGGCCTGAACAGGCCCGGTAACAGCAAACTGGCGATCCAGATAATTAGGGATCTCAATGTGTTCCTTAGACGCCTTCTTATAACGATGGCCAGGTTGCTGACAGCTGATAATATTGAGCATTTTCATCAGCTTTGCTGAACGCCAGCGGCTCAGTGTTATACCTTTGGTGGTGACCATCGCGGCAATGCTTCGTGCTCCTGCTGAGCCGTTACTTTCGCGATAATCTTCACGCACAAGGCTCAGTCATGCCACTCGCGTGGCGTCGGGCTTCCTGGGCTGCCGCCCATATTTATAACTGCTGCGATGAACACCAGACACGTTGCACACAACGGCAACAGGAAACCGCGCCCTGAGTTTCTCAACTAATGAAAACTGTTCAGGGAGTCTGACATTAAGAGCGCGGTTGTAGATTCAATCTGCTCAGGTGTCATGGGTGAAGCTATGGGTGATTTTCCCGCTCGTTCTTCTTTCAGTTGTCGAACCCATTTGTCCATCGTGGATTTGCCGACATTCATCGCAGTGGCAGCGGCGGCAACGGTGTAGTACTGATCGAGTAAAAGCTGGGCAGCTTTGAGGCGAAACTCGGTGCTAAAATTGCGTCTGTTATATCCGGTCATAATGTCACCTGTTTTGACTATGAGGTGATGATATCACCTCGATTCAGGTGGCCAAATTTACTATGCCACCACAGATCGGGTTTCGCACGACAGGCAGCAGCGGGCCGCTGCCTCTGGAATTTACGCAGGGTGGAAAACTCATCCCGATGACGATTGCGGCCTCCATCACCGTTAATTCGGCTGAAACCTTCGTTTCCTGCGCACGTATGGGGCTCGGTATCATTCAGGTGCTGCGTTATCATGTGGAGAAGGATCTTAAGGATGGAAAACTTGTCGAACTGCTTACAGCGTTCCCACCTGACCCCTCACCTGTTTCGGTTCTTTACCCGCGTAATCGACAGCTATCGCCAAGGGTTGGTGCCTTCATCGACTGGCTGAAATATCTATTTCGGCAAGAAGGGATGAACTGAAAGCTCAGTGTTAGCGCTTTTCAAACACTGTCCCCGGGTTTGAGGAAAATCTGCAGTTCGCCCAACCTGCGGCGGCGGTGATCGCACAAAAAACCGCACTACAAGAGCATCACTTTGCAAAAGTTGCAGCGATCACAACGGTGATCATGGAAGCCCTTCAACTGCGCAGAGTAGACCCTGCACTAGTGCGGTTGGCCGCAGGCATGAGCATGTCTATCGCCGAAATGGCGGCCTCTGAACGGGTTCATAATCTGTGCCTCTGCCGGATGCATCATCGAAGCGTATCAGCCTGTCGTTTTTTCAATAGTGACTTTCCAGATACTGTTTCTTACATTTAAACAACTGTCCAGGCTGAATGCCATGCAGGCGAGCAACATAGGAAACTGTTGTTCCCGGTTCCCTGGTCTGCTGGATAATGGCGATTTTTTTCCGCAGAGTCTGACGATTACGGAGCTCATGCCCAAACAGTGTCCGGCCATCTAAAAATTAGAACCGGTATTATACGTATGTTTGAGTCTGTGTATTATTATAAGATACAGCTACCGTCTGGTGCTTTTCGGGGCAGCCCCATAGGCAAGAAGCTAAGCACACCGATATAATTAACTTCAGTAAAGCAGGTCAAGTTGTGAAGGCTGTGAAATCACAGTTAATTTTCCTGAACCCTCTTTTCTGAACTTAATTTCATATCTAGCATGATTTATACCCATTAGATCATTATCCAGATCGGTATATGCTACTCTTACCGCTTTGTTTTTAGCCCATTCGGACAAGTCGGAGATTAAATATGTAAAATAAATAGTTAAAGTGCCATCGGAATTACTAATAACTTCTGAAATCTTATTGACCTTGAATTTTCCATAGCAAAAGTCGTTGGATTTTTTGAATTGTTTTAGGCCATAAGAAGTTAAGCGCCACTCAATCTTTTCAGTCGCAACGCTTTTAGTAATCAGACCTGCATCTTTCAATGCCTCCATTTTGGCATTTATCCAACTATAACCTTTCGTGTACGTTATAGTTGGCCATTTCTTTTCGCCAAGACAAAGTGGCTGCTGATTATCAAGAGCCTGCTGTATTGCTGATTTATATCGCTTATCATTCCCGGCCTGACAGGGAGTGAGCCAAATTATTGTCAATATAAATATAACCAATTTCATTTAAAAGCATCCATCTTGATTTCCTTTAGAGCATCATCGACGTCATTATAACTTTCTTTCGTTATATAGCTTCCGGCCAGGTTCCACTGGAAAGCCGGAACACCCGGATCATTTCTACTTTCGACCATAACATAACGCTTTACTTTGACTCTCATTGAATCTGAAACATCGCTACTATTTTGAGCGGTGACAAATTTTTCCGCACTAACCATAAAGTATTTATTTTTCCACCTAATAAGTTTGTAACCATAAATTTTAGTCGTAGAGGCGGAAAGGCTGAAGTCTGACCATGTAAAGCCACTGGATTCTGGATAGGGAACAATATTGTAACCTCCATGAATATTTTTTATAAAAACGGTGATGGTCTGACTTGGATGGGACGTATTATTGTCATAACGGGCGGAAAAAATGATATCTTTCAAACCATCTGCATTGATATCGATTAAATTTATTCCGTTTTTCAAGGGTACATAGTCAGTATGTGCATAGGTTAGGCTTGAAAAGAGCAATGCTAACGCCAGAGATTTATTATTCATCATCTGCATTCCTGACAAGCCGAAATCCAATATCAGACATAACAAATTTTGCACTATGGCTGTCACAACTAGCCAGAGAGGTGGAATGCGCCAAATAACTCCCCCCACAGAAGTAGTGCATGGTAACGCCTTCAGCATTACTCTTGTCATTAATCCATTCATAAACGTTTCCGCTCATATCATAGACCCCTGCCTCATTGGGTTTTAATGAGCCAACTTTTGCAGTACCAAAATTTTTACTGTTAAACGGCGGATACCAGGCAACACTATCTGCCCTGTCACTACCGGAAAAACGATCGCCATAACGATTTTTTAACAACGCCTTATCCCCGCCTCGGGCTGCAATCTGCCATTCATTGATATCAGGCAAACGATAACCGTTAGCACGATCGTCTTCATGCAGCTCGTCAGTTTCATCCGAACTACGGACAGGGACGCCTTTACCTGACAAGTATACCGGCTGCAGATGTTTTATCGCACTTAATGCATTAGCAAAGATAACTGCATCGCCCCATTCAATACTTGTAACTGGATGCTTTCCAAGATCATATTCAGGTTCGCGGCAATCTTCATAGATAGCGCCATTACAGCCGGGATTAAAAAGATAGCTATGGCTTTGCCCCCATGCATAGACCTCCTGGTAAAGTTGGTAGGTAACCTCAGTTTTCATTATGTAAAAGCTTTCTATTTTTGTATTAGCGTGATGTAAATAATCATGCCTGCCAAACACTTCACCTACGTAATAGTCCCCTCCTTTTATTAAACTTTCAGAAAAATCGGTACTGGCAAGCACATTACACGAAAAGAAAAAAAGAAAAACTATGAAGAATTTATTAAAAAGCCTCATTTTACCTCAACATTTTCTGGAGCATAGGAGCAGCAGATCAGAATGTATCCTGCTGAAATATCAATGCGGGATATGCCGCCAGAGTGATCGATTCTGGCTTCGCCGGAAACAATCTGCATCTTACATCGTCCATAGTGACCGGCAGCACAATGATAGTTGTGCTAGAGACTATTTCGACCGGCACCTTCCAGAATGGTTTCATCGCACATAATTTCCATTTCACTATCGCCATAAACTAATTTTACTTTTTAATATCCCTGTATTCTCTGCGCTAGCTCTTTCTTTATCTAAAAGTTTTCTTTTCGAAATGTTTCCAGGGGTCAATTTGGATATCGAAAATTATTGTAAGTTAAGGTTATTTTTTCCCCTTCGACTTTAGCTGGCCACAAACTTACCGGAAGCCGGTATCCGGTTGCTTTTAAAGATATAATCGCCTGTCAGATTGATGTGCTCCCAGCCTGGCGGGGACAAATGCGACAGTGCCCTTCAGCCCTTTACGCTTCAGGGCATTGACCGCTCTTTTCATATAGACGGTATTCCACAGTGAGACCGCTGCCGTCAGCATTGTCAGCCCGTTGGGGCGATAGCTCTGATTTTCCGGCTTTCGGTCCCTGGTTTCACCCAGCCGATGCAGGAATACTGCACGCGCCAGCGCGTTACTGGCCTCACCTTTATTCAGTCCCGCCTGTACCCTCCGACGAAGTGCCGGATCGCGGAACCAGTCAAGCATAAACAGCGTTCGTTCAATACTGCCAGTTTCCCTCGATGCTTTGGCAAGTCCGTTTTGCCTGGGGTAGCTGGCAATTTTTTTCAGCATCAGGAATGCCGGTACGGTTCCCGGCTTTATCAAGGTTGCCAGACGCAGCACTTCACGCCAGTGAATTTCGATCTCTTTAAGGTTCAGGCTGGTCGTTGATATCAGTGACTGAAGCGCCGGGTATTGGTCCGCACACCAGGATCGCATGACGCCGGTCTGCTGAAAATCCGGTCAAATCCCGGCTTCTGTTTTTTTGGAACAATTCATGATGGTAACATCACCATTCAGCCTCTTAGTTACATAGCTACATGGAATTTAAAAATGAAAAAGGGAAAAACAAAATAACCCTGGAGCCCCCCTCAGGATGGTAGGTATCCTTCTAAAGTGTACCCGGCCACTATCCCAGATTCGCCTCAGCAACAATCTCCACCAGAAAATCCGCCACCGCCCTTACCCGCGCCGATGCCCTCAGTCCGGCGTGCGTTACCAGCCACAAATCCTCACTAAAGACGCGATCGGCAGGTATTACCATCACCAGATCAGTCTCCTGTTCAGCAATAAAAACGGGCAGAACGGCCAGGCCCAGACCGGCCTTCACCGCAGCAATCTGTGCGACCAGGCTGGTAGTGACCAGCACAGAGGACGCGTCAGGGCAGGTCTCGTTCAGCCATTTCGCCGATGGCAGATGGCCGTAGGCGGGATCCCAGGTAATAAAGCCCCTTCCCTGCTGCAGATCCCCGTCCACCGTCGGGTGGCGGTCCAGATATGTTTTTGAACCGTATACCGCCGAGCCAATACGGCCTACTTTTCGAATTCTCAACGACTGCTGTTCTGGTCGTATCAGCCGCAGGGCAATATCGGCATCATGACGGGACATTGAAACGGTATTTATCCCGGTGATCACTTCCAGCACGATGTCAGGATATCGCGCATTGAATCGCGGCAGCGCAGGAATAATCAGATGGCTGGCCAGCGTCATCGCCGTCGCCAGACGTACCTTACCAGCCGGGCGCATATCCGTGCCGGAGATATGACTTTCCAGCGCCAGGATTTTTCCCTCCACTTCTTCGGCGTAATCCAGCACGTCCTGGCCTGCATCAGTCAAAAAATAGCCGGTCTGATGATGAACAAACAGACGGGTATGCAGGCTGCTTTCCAGCGCACCAATTCTTCTCGCCACGGTGGACTGACTGACCTTCAGCACAGCAGCTGTTTTAGTCAGGCTTTGCGTGCGTGCCACGGTGAGGAAAAAGCGCAAATCGTTCCAGTCCATAAGGCTCCCATTATTTATTTTCTATTTATAGAAAATGATTGTCCTGTTTTGCCCGTGTTTTTCCAAATTTACCCTTCATATACTGCCCGGACTGATGAGCAACCTGATGATTAAGCCCCCGAGAGGAACATTTTATGGCTGTAATTGAGAGTTACCCTGCCGCATACCGTAACGCTACTGACGTCGTTAAAGACTATTTTGCTGCATTTGCCGGTGGCAATATCGCTGATGCTGTCGCGCTGTTGGATGACAACGTCATCTGGCACATCGACGGCGATCCGGGGGTTTCCACCACCGGTCTGCTGCGCGGGCCAGAGCAGGTGAGGAACTGGCTGGCACGTTTTCCGGAAAACTTTAAACCGAGGATGTTTTCCATCACTGATTTGATCGAGCATAACGACAGCGTACTGGCGATCGGCCATTTTCGCCATACCGTGTTAAGCACGGGAAATACCATCGCCAGCGATATGATTATTCATTTCTCCGTTGCGCAGTCAAAGATAACCCGCTATCAGATTTTTGAGGATTCCGCACTGCTAAAGCGCGCCTTCGATGCGGGCAGTGACTGGCAAAATCAACAGATCAGGATCAACGGTACACTCTATCGTTACCGCGACTGCGGCGAAGGTCCTACCCTACTGTTCGCACACGGGCTGCTTGTCGATCGCGATATCTTTGCAGCGCAGGTCCACGTACTGAGTCAGACCCACCGCTGCATCGTACTGGATATGCCGGGCCACGGGCAAAGCGGATACCGTCCTGATGGCTGGATGCTTGATGATATCAACAGAGATTTAGCCTTGATGATTCGCGAACTGTCGTTAGGAAAAGTGACATTTGTTGGCCAGAGCCAGGGCGGGATGGTGGGGATACGGCTGGCGGCGCACGCTCCTGAGTGCGTATCGGGCATGATTCTGATTGGTACCAGCGCCAGGCCAGAGTATCCGGACCGGCTCGCTCAGTGGAAGCTTCAGCGCACGACAATACTGAATGGCAGCGACGACGAGCGTGAATTACTGTTTGCGGAAATTCAGCGCCGTATCATTGGTGAAAGCTGGCTGTTGCGTCATCCGGTGGAAGCCCGTCGGGAACGGGCCATTATGCAAGGCCATGACCGAACCGGACTGGCCCTCGCGCTGGATGCGGCCATATTCACCCGGGGCGATATCAGACCTTTATTGCCGTTGGTCAGCGTACCAACGCTGATTATCTGTGGTGAAGGCGATCGGGCTACACCACCTGAACTAAGTATTGAGATGGCGAAGGCGATACCTGATGCAACGCTGATGCTACTGCCGGAAACGGGCCACCATCCAACTATTGAATCTGCTGAAGCGGTCACTGAGGCGATAGCATCTTATCTTTTTAAAACAGCGCAGCAATAAAATATCGCTTTTTCTGCAAAGAAGAGCGGCATCATTATACACGATCTCGGGATTGCCTTTATCGCGACGAGCGAAGAAACAGTATAAAACCGTCAATTACGCCTCAACATCATTACTTACATCATTACCAATCTGCATCCTATACTTACCAACAGCCGGCTGCTAGGATGCGGAAATTCTCAATAATTGTTGAAAATTGAAAGGTTCAGGGATGATCTTAGAATATTTATTGAGCCGAATCGCATTTATGCCTTACGACTACCACGCCATTAATATCGATCCTGATAAAGCCAGTCTTGCCGTGATCCATATCCCCGACCAGATCGGGGATGCAATGTCAGTTTTTCCGATCGTACGTTCGCTGGAAATGCAGAAAATAGCCCATTTAATTATTGTGGCCTCCACCCTCAATAAACAGGTATTTGAAGATCTTACCCTCCGTTCGACCAGGCTGACCGTCATTGAGATGACGTTCCAGGATTATGCGGGAATAGCGGAAATCAGGTCGGTGGCGAATAACATTCGTAAGACATATGGAACACCCGATGTCTGCATTGAGGCGATGCGCAAGAAAAACTTTAAGACAATGATTTTCATCAATAAACTGAAAGCCAAAACCAACTTTCAGGTTGTTGGCCTCTCGATGAAATGCTTCTCTCCTGCCTGTAAAACACCATCAAGAATGGACCAGATTTTTCGCGCACCGGTCCCGTTGACCTGGTCAATCATGATGCGTGAAGCCGGCTTTCCGGTGGTGCGCCCCCGGTTCGAATTTCCTCTTAACGGAGAAGTTCAGGCTGAAGTACGTGATGAATTAGGTTATCCGAAAAGATACCTTGCACTGAATTTTGAAGGCAGCGTTCAGGAACGGACATTTTCACTGGCGATGGCGAAAAATATTATCTCGGTAATCAGAAATGAAATATGCATTCCCGTGGTAATTGTTCACGGCCCAAAAGGAATGGACACGGCAATTGAGTTAGTCAAACTGTATGACCACGTTTATCGTCTGACATTGACGCCATCGATAAAGCGTTCTGCTGCGGTGATCAAAGATGCATATATCGCCATTACCCCAGATACATCGATATTACATATTGCAAGTGCCTTCAACATACCGACCATTGCGATTTACGCTAATTATAAAACGCGCTGGCCCGCCATGCAGGATATCTCGGAAACTATCGTCGTGGGGAATAACATTAATGACCTTAATCTGGATGAATTCACCCTTACGTTACGCAGCATGATGAGGCGGCTTAATTTATGCCCTGACGTTCAGCGGGCAGTATCGGGTAAATCGAAGCTGTGACTGCAGTCGGGCTCAGATCTTCTCATTCCTGCACTACGGCGTTGGGCTGAGGCGATCGGACATGGCTTCGATAGTCAGTGCCCCCTCCTGTCACGCTCATGACGGCCACTACAAACAGGGGATCCGGTGAGGTAGCACCACGGATTCATACCATAAACGGCAGTTTAAGGCTCCATAAACAGCAACGCGCGTTCGCTGAGATGCAGTTTTTCGCCCTGATAGCGATGATTGAGCACGTGGTAGGACGGCGCAGCAATGATGATTGCAATACTGTCGGACAGCGCATTCAGCGCCTGCTGCATCTGCGGCAGATAATTATGCGTATCGTACACACGGTCGATGCCTTCCAGCGCGTGGTTCATAATCTTACGCGCCACATCGTTGGGCGTGTCCAGGGCCGCCAGGCGGGATCGTGCGGTACGTCGTAAATCGCGAGTGGTGAACGGCTCCAGCCCCAGTCCGCGGTCGGCGCGGATCATCCTGCGCAGCGCCTGGGTGATGGCGCCTTTGGATAGAGGACGTGACAGCGTCACGGGAGACGGCACCAGCCAGGGTGATTCTTCCGGACTGGCCCGCATCAGCGCCTCGATGCAGGTTCGCATCAGCGGGGCAATCGGCAGTATGTGCTCGCGTTGTGACTTGTTACGATCGCCCTGACGCCAGAAGCCGGAATCCAGATTAAATTCCTCTTTGCGCGCCCGGACCACTTCATCCGGCCTTCGTGCCGATAGCAGGCAGAGCCTGAGCGCCCAGCGGCACTGCTCTGAAAGCTCCCACTCATCCAGCCCGTGCCAGAACACCCACACCTCCGCATCGCTCAGGGTGCGGTTGCCCGGCGGCGTACTTTTTCCGGCAATATCGCGCTTTTTCATGGCACTTAACGGCGAATGATCCAGATATCCCTGAATTTCAGCCCAGCCAAAAAACTGTTTACAGAGCGAAAAAACACGCCGCGCTTCCTCTTTTTTGCCGTCAGCGATCAGGATGTTAAACAGCCGGTTAAGCTGCAGTCGTGTCACACCGCCTAAAGTGCGATGACCAATCACCGGCAAGACGTGTTTAAGCAGTGACGACACGGCGATCTCCGGACGACGACGAGTTTGCAACAGCGAAAGGCGAACCCACAGTTTCATCACCTGCTCGACGTTTCCCGTCTGTTCGCCGGATTCCAGCTGAACCAGTGAGGCGTTTTGCACCTCGTTCAGCCAAACCAAAACATGACGGCCAACGTGGGGGGAGTGTAACTGCGGTGATTTCTGTTTTTCAGCCATGACGAATTCCCGCGTTAATTCTCAACGTGCAGCTCATCATTTGGCAACGTCCGGTTGCAGCACGGTTCATTTATGTCAGGCACCTTCTCTTGCGCACAGATAACAGATCGATGATTTCACTACCTATTTTACAGTATTACTAACTGTGACTCCAGACTTAACAGGTCTGGAGTCAATAAAGTCACGCAATTTGAAATCTGAGCTTTTAACCGGTCTAACTATGTCCATTCAGTTCGAACGTGAAAATGTTAAAAGGGAATCATTTCCTCAAGGCGGTTCCATCAGCTTTACGGTGGTGGTGTTGGCTTCCTGCCTGTCGAAAACATGTGAATAGTTTGCAGACCAGCTGAAAGAATTAGCCATATTGCGTTCAGCCAAATGTTTCGCAATACCGGAATCCGCACCTGCTGATGCCACTGGGCGATCGAACGACCAACTGCGATCTTTGTTACCATCGCAAGCACCAGAGCATTCAGAGCCCGACTTTCCCACACCACTTTCCAGCGGCGAAAGCGTCAATTTTGTAATACTCGAACGATTAGCCAGCGATGCGTGCTGTGAGATGAAATGCAGAACAACACAGAGCACCACTGAAGAATCAGTGTGCCTGCATAAAGAATGGAGTGAGTGCACCATGTATCGTAAGTCGGAGTCGCTGACTTTGATTTGCTCAAAGCCGCCTTCGTCACTGCTGCGGAGGGCGGCGGTGAGGTGAAATGTTTAAAGTATGTTGTAACTATAACCCCATCTGTTATCAGCCCGTTGGATTAAGCCGTCATCTCCAATGTTCAGACAAAGAGGTCACTAAAGTGTGAGCTTACGAACAATACTGTTGTTCTCTTTATCGATAATAGCCAGAGAGTAGCCTTCCAGGGTTAAATCTTAAATCGTCATGAAGGCAGGAAAAATCACGCTTTAACAACCCGGTTTTATTAAAATTCACAAAAATATGGATGAGATCAGATTTCTTCCCAAGACTTTGGTTGATAAATGGATTTTTTACATTTTTTTTGAAAAAATGCGAGTGACAGCGTAACGGGAATAGTTTAATAAATCGGTCATCTGCACAAGTGGAAAGCAAGCGTTCCGTGAACAGTCTTCGCCCTGAGCGATTATAAAACACCGCCTTTTTATCCAGAATTGATAATCATATTGGTGTTTCTGCCGGGTAAAGTTTCATCAGAGAATGATGACCAGCCAAAGAAAGTGTTAAGATTCATCCCATATGTTGTAAATATAGTCCTTTTGCCAATCCTTCCATTAGGGACTAAACTTGCACGGAAGAAACATTTAAAGAAACATTTTTTTTGATTTAGTGTTTTTTCGTGATTCATTTGTCTGTACACTTGTCTTCGAAACATCAGTTGACTAAATTTAAACCAACCCAAAGGTTACGGATTCCGTTATGAGTGAAACGCTGAAAGTATTAAATAACATTCGCACCCTTCGTGCCCAGGCTCGTGAAGTCTCTTTAGCTGAACTGGAAGAGATGCTGGAAAAACTTGAAGCGGTTGTGAACGAACGACGTGAATCAGAAGCCGCTATCGCTTCTGAGATTAAAGAGAAAGAAGAGAAGCTGGCTAAATACCGTCAGATGCTGCTGGAAGACGGGATTGATTTAAGCGAACTGACCGCCGTGGACACTGGTACTGGCAAAACCCGCACCAAGCGTGCTCCGCGCCCGGCTAAGTACGAATATACTGATGAAAACGGCGAAACTAAATCCTGGACCGGCCAGGGCCGCACCCCGGCTGTAATCAAGCAGGCGCTGGATGCGGGTAAATCACTGGATGATTTCCTGATCAAGTAATGATAAAGGGTCACTCGAAAGAGTGACCTTTATTTTTTCCCCTTCTGACATCGCCGACTTTTTAATCCTATCCCATTTAAACCGCAACGCGAAGCACCAACCATTTTTCCTGCCCGACACCCTGGCGCTACCACTTTGATCGCCTTGTTTAATCCCGATCACAGAAAAATCTGTATGCGGAGGTTGAAATTGATCCGTATCCGCAATATAGCTTCGGTTTTACCGTAGCAGATCCGATTGGAGGTACACTGACGACAGCGATGCTCGAATAACAGCAACCTGCTCAGCAAAAGGTGACTTAAAGCGACCGAGGAGGTGTGGTTATTCATGAGGCACATGAAGGGTGACCTCACGTTAACCGCACCGGACGGTCATTTTCGCTGGCATCGTTCCCTTAAGTACAGCAAACCTAATTCGGCGCGTTCACGTTGACCATTTGACCGAATCCTGAAAAGTGCATGGCTTTATTTTCCCTGCAGGGGGTGTGGATTGATTGCTGTTGTTACGAAACAGCCAACGGCCCTGAAACACGTCAGGCATGGGATTATCAATGTTATTCCACGACTGCATACGGCTTTAAACGAACAAGTTGTCTCATCCGGGGGAATATTGCTGTCTCCAGTTCGCCATAAGTAAGCGCTGATACCTGAAGCGTATTGGCAATCCTATTACGTCGCGTCAAAGCTGACTTCGCGGCATATCTCCGCCTCATCTCCGGGGAGTCAGGGTTGATGTTCATCAACAGTACAAAACAGCCTCTGATTCAGCACGCTTCAATTCAGAACCGGTAGCCCGGGATAATTAAACGTCGACAATCCGATATGCGATTGGAAAAATGCTTGCGCCTGTGGATCCTCATTCCGCAGGATGTCGACATGTCCTGATGTGCAACCCGCCCCCGGCTTTATGCAAAAAATGCAAAAAGCTAGATGAATTCCTTGGTTCACCAAACCCCTTGTCAGGATTGATATTTATCGTCATCAGAGACAATAAACTGACAATCAAGGAATTCTACATGCGCACAACTTTCCGCCTCAATGCCCTTGCGGGTGCACTGGCGTTATTTTCCGGGGTGATCACCGCACAGGCCGCCGATAAGCCCGTTCAGGGCGGTACGCTGGTTTACCTTGAGCAGCAGGCACATACCAACCTTTATCCTCCTGCCGGTGGATTTTATCCCAACGGCGGCATTCTCAATCAGATCACCGACAAGCTGACCTGGCAGAACCCGAAAACGTTGGAAATTGAACCCTGGATTGCGGAAAGCTGGAGCAGTAACGTCGATAAAACCGAATACACCTTTAAAATTCGTCCCGGCGTGACCTTCTCCGACGGCACACCACTTGACGCCAACGCGGTAGCGAAAAACTTTGATACCTACGGACTCGGCAACAAAGCTCAGCGTCTGCCGGTATCTGAAGTGATCAATAACTATGACCACAGCGAAGTCATCGATCCGCTGACGGTGAAGTTCTTCTTCAGGAAGCCCTCGCCAGGCTTCCTGCAGGGCACCGCCACCATTGGTTCCGGTCTGGTTTCTCTCAGCACGCTGGCACGCAATTTTGACGCACTGGGTGATGCCCGCCATATCATTGGCTCCGGCCCGTTTGTGGTCAGCGATGAAAAGCTGGGCCGCGAGGTCGATTTGACGGTGCGTAAAGACTACCAGTGGGGGCCGAAAAACGGTTCACAGCAGGGTCGCGCTAATCTTGACGGGATCAAGATTATTGTCACTCCGGAAGACAGCGTGCGTATCGGAGCGCTACTGGCAGGCCAGGCTGGCGCCATTCGTCAGGTGCAGGCTTACGACGAGAAACAGGCCGAACAGCAAAACTTCCCGATATACGCAGCCCCGACTCGCGGAATTAATGACAGCCTGAGCTTTCGTCCGGAAAACCCACTGGTCGCCGATGTGAAGGTACGTAAAGCCCTGCTTCACGCTACCAACAGCAAACAGATTATCACGACCCTTTTTTCGCCCAACTATCCGGTCGCAAAATCAGTATTGGCAAGTTCCGCAGCGGGCTTCGTAGACCTCAGCGATAAGCTGACATTTGATCCGGAACTGGCCAATAAACTGTTGGATGAGGCGGGCTGGAAGGCAGGCACCGACGGTATTCGCCAGAAAAACGGCCAGAAACTGGCACTGACGGTGTATGAATCTCTGCCACAGCCGCAAAACAAAGAGGTTCTGCAGCTGGTAGCACAGCAGTGGAAACAGGTCGGCGTATTGCTGGCGGTGAAAGCGGGTGATGCGGGCAGCAAAACCATCGACAACCTCGATCCGCTGAAAACACCGGTTGCCGTCACCGAAGTGGGACGCGCCGATCCGGATGTAGTGAAAAGCCAGTTTTATCCCACCAACCGTGATGGCCTGCTGCAAAAGGGCGGTTCCAGCAGCAAGGTGAACACATTCCGCGACGATAAACTCAACGGCATTCTTGAGGGGATCGCTGCGGAAACCGATCCGCAGAAACGTCTGGCCCTGACCGGCGATGCACAGCGCTATCTGATCGAGCAGGCCTATAACATTCCCATTTTCGAAGAGCCGCAGGTGTTTGCCAGCGCGCCGTGGCTGAAAGGCCTGACCTTCGAAGCCGTAGGACGCCCGAGCTTCTACGGTGCCTGGATCGAAAAACACTGAGGTAAGCAACGATGACGGGTTATTTAACTCAGCGACTGGGACAGGCTTTGCTGGTGCTGTGGGTGGCGTTTACCGTCTCCTTTGTACTGCTCCAGGTGCTGCCCGGCGATGCGGTTCTGATTAAATTTCAGAACCCTGATTTAGGGCTAAGTCCGGCACAGATCGAAGAGATGCGTCAGTCTTATGGCGCTGACACGCCGCTGTGGCAACAATACCTGCATTCCCTTGGCAACATGCTGCGTGGGGACTTTGGTTTCTCCGTGCAGGCCGGCGTACCGGTCAGCGATCTGCTCGCCGGGAACTTTCCGGCCACGCTGCGTCTGGCCCTGCCGGGGTTTCTGCTGGCTACGCTGCTGGCGGTGGTGATTGCCTTCAGCGCCAGCCTGGCCGGACTGCGCTGGCTGCGTAATCTGCTGCAGTCACTTCCCTCGTTATTGATCTCAATCCCGACCTTCTGGCTGGGGATAGCACTGATTCAGGTTTTCTCCTTTCAGCTGCGCTGGATACCGATCATCAACCCCGGCGAATGGGTCGGGCTGATCCTGCCGGTGATCACCCTGGCGATTCCGATTTCAGCCCCACTGGCACAGATCCTGATCCGCAGCCTTGACCAGGTACAAATTCAGCCTTTTGTCGCCGTTGCCCGCGCCAAGGGTGCCAGCCAGCGGCGGGTACTGTGGCACCATGTGGCACGCAATGCGCTGCTGCCGGTACTGACGATTGCCGGTCTGCTGTTAGCTGAGCTGATTGCCGGTGCGCTAATCACCGAAACGGTATTTGGCCTCAGCGGGTTAGGACAGCTGACCCAGCAGGCGGTCAACAATCAGGACGTGGCGGTATTGCAGGCTGTCGTGATGATCTCCGCGACCGGCTTCGTGTTGATCAATTTACTGGTCGACGTCTTTTCTCCCCTGCTCGACCCGCGTCTTAAGCACTATCAGAGGGCAACATCATGAGCCTGGCCGATTTGAACAGCGTGCACAAATCACCCCGCCTGCACTGGCGGAATATTTTTCCTCGCCCGCTGCCTCCGGGGCTGGTGCTGGCCTGGCTGGTTATAGCCGTTGCCCTGCTCTGGGCGATGTTTCCGGGCTGGTTTACTGAATGGAGTGCCACCGAAGGGGTCGCCGGGGCACAGCGGCTGGCACCGCAGGCAGGGCACTGGCTCGGCACCGATCAGCTGGGGCGCGATCTTTATGCACGCATCGTCTGGGGTGCCTCCCATTCACTGAGCGGCGCACTGGTCGCCGTGGCACTGGGCCTGACGGTGGGGACGCTGCTGGGCGTCATCGCCGGCGCACTCGGCGGGCGTAGCGAAAGCGTGGTGATGCGTCTGGTGGATGTGCTGCTGGCGATCCCCGGTCTGCTGCTTTCTCTGAGCATTATCATTCTGCTCGGCTTTGGCACTGTTAACGCCGCGATCGCCGTGGGGATCACCTCCATCGCCAACTTCGCCCGACTGGCCCGCTCGGAGGTGGTTCGCGTACGCCATTCCGAGTACGTTGAGGCAGCATTTGGCAGCGGCGGCACCTTCTTCACGGTGCTGTGGCGGCATATTTTACCGAACTCCCTGACGCCAGTATTGGCCTACTCGGCGCTGCAGTTCGGCAGCGCCATTCTGGCGATTTCCACACTCAGCTTCCTGGGCTACGGAACCCCGCCACCTACGCCGGAATGGGGTCTGCTGATTGCAGAAGGACGTAATTACATCTCTACCGCCTGGTGGCTGACCACCTTCCCGGGGATCGTCGTAGTGCTGGTAGTACTGGCTGCCAACCGCATCAGCCATCATTATTCAGGAGGTCGCCGATGAGCACATCCATCCAGCCGGTTCTCCGGATCAGCAACCTGAGCATTGCCTATCGCAGCGGTGGCGAACAAAAACGTGTGATCCACAACGTCTCATTCTGCGTTGAGCGAGGTGAAGTGGTGGCGCTGGTCGGCGAGTCCGGCTCCGGTAAAACCACCACCGCGCAGTCAATTATCGGCCTGCTTGCGGACAACGCCGTGCGGGAGCAGGGACAAATCTGGCTCAACGGTGTGGAAATTAGTCAGTGGTCGCAGAAGCGGCTGGACGGCATACGCGGTGCCGCCATCAGCCTGATACCGCAGGATCCCGGCAGCTCGCTGAACCCGGTAAAAACTATCGGCGCACAGGTGGAAGAGATACTGCTGCTGCATGAACGATTATCCCGCCAGCAGCGCCGCGAGCGCGTGGTGGCGCTGCTGCGACGCGTCGGGCTGTCGTATCCCGAACGACGCGCACAGCAATATCCGCACCAGCTTTCCGGCGGCATGAAACAGCGAGTGCTGATCGCTATTGCCATCGCACTGAAACCGGCGCTGATTATTGCCGATGAACCCACCAGCGCCCTGGATGTCACCGTACAGAAGCGCATTCTTGACCTGATCGACGAGCTTCGTCGCGAATCAGGTACTGCGGTGCTGTTTGTGACCCACGACCTGGCGGTGGCGGCTGCGCGCTCCGATCGCATTCTGGTTTTCCGTCACGGAGAGATCCGTGAACAGGGTAGCGCGGAGTCGATTGTTCACTCGCCGCAGGATGCCTATACCCGTCAGCTGTTCGCCGATGCGCCCACACTGGCCGGAAATCCCTCTGCGCCATCACAGCCGCAGCCGTTTTCCCAACCGGCATTAGAGATCTCCGGCTTAAACAAATATTTCTCCCTCGGCAAAGGCGAAGGTTTCCAGGCGTTAAACAACGTCTCGTTCAGCGTGCCGCGCGGCAGTACCCATGCGCTGGTTGGGGAATCCGGTTCGGGAAAAACCACTCTCGCCCGCATCCTGCTCGGTTTCCAGCAGGCGGACAGTGGCCGGGTGGTGATTGATGGTATTGATGCCTCATCGCTGCGCGGTGAAGCGCTGCGCCAGCTGCGCCGTAAGATCCAGCTGGTGTATCAGAATCCGTTCGCCTCACTGGATCCGTCACAGACGCTCTACCGGGTCATCGAAGAGCCTTTACTGAACTATGAACCGCTGAGCCAGCAGGTGCGCCGTCAGCGCGTTGAGGAGGTCGCGGCCCGCGTGGCGCTGCCGCTCTCTCTGCTGGACCGAAAACCGCATGAGCTTTCCGGCGGTCAGCGCCAGCGCGTGGCGATTGCCCGTGCGCTGATCCTGCGCCCGCAGATCCTGGTGCTGGATGAAGCAACTTCGGCGCTGGATGTCACCATTCAGGCACAGATCCTCAGCCTGTTGCTGCAGCTGCAGCACGAACTGGGCCTGAGCTACCTGTTTATATCACACGATCTCTCGACGGTACGGCAGCTGGCACACAGCGTTTCCGTGCTGCGTGCCGGGCAGCAGATCGATTACGGCCAGACCGCTGAGGTGTTTAATCGCCCCACCAGCGATTACACCCGCGAACTGATTGCCGCCATCCCCGTTTTGACACGCGCTAAGGACACTGCATGACGGCTAAACGTCTTGGATTTTTCACCCGCCTGCTGGATAAAACCAGCGCGCAGGAACGCTATCACCTGGCCACGCTGCAAATTCAGCACGCGGAACGCTGGGGGTTTGATACCGCCTGGGTTGCCCAGCACCATTTTCATGAACATGAAGGTGGCCTGCCCTCCCCGCTGCTGTTCCTCGCCAGCGTGGCTGCACAGACCTCGCGTATCCGGCTGGGTACGGCGATCATCACCCTGCCGATGGAAAACGCGCTGCGGGTGGCGGAAGATGCCGCCGTGCTCGATCTGCTCAGCCATCACCGTCTGGAGCTGGGGCTGGGTTCCGGCGGTACACCGACATCATTTCTGCCGTTTGGCCTGACGTTTGAGCAGCGTGCGGATGCCTTCTCGGCCAGTCTGGACACGCTGCTCCAGGCCTGGGGCAACGCGCCGCTGGCGCATGAAAATAACCGACTGTATCCGGC
>CAJYIY010000003.1 GCA_913775305.1 uncultured Erwinia sp.
CTCTTCCGATCTCACCGCGTGGATTCAGTGCAACCGCGCCTTTTTCCATCACTTCAGCTGCCAGGGGAATATCGGCGGTAATCACCAGGTCACCCGCCTCAACGCGGCGGACAATTTCATTATCGGCGACGTCAAAACCAGACGCGACACGCAGGGTACGCAGAAAGCGCGACGGCGGTACGCTGAGAGACTGATTGGCCACCAGCGTGACCATAACCTGTTCACGCTCCGCTGCACGGTACAACACTTCTTTAATCACTTTCGGACATGCATCAGCATCTACCCAGACTGGCATCACCACTTCCTTTGACTGAAAATTGAGAATCAGGGCGATCTTCCCACTCTTTTGCCGAACGGCAAACTTATTCTGCTGCGTCTGGTCAATTTAGCTTGTACTCTGCCCGCTGCAACCTTTGGGTTTAAGCCTGCTTAAAGCTGCGCTAAGGTGAAGGGAATAATCAGTACATCCATTTTTGCAGAACACGCACGGAGAATACAGTGGACAAGAAAATCGGTTTTATTGGCTGCGGTAATATGTCCAAAGCTATCATCGCAGGTCTGGTCGCTGCCGGGCAGGTTAAACCTGAGAATATCTGGGTTTACGACCACAAGCCGGCAACCAATACGATGATGCAGGAGCAGTACGGAATCACCCCGGCGGACAGCGCGGAACAAGTCGCCCTTCAGGCCGATATCCTGTTTGGGGCGGTGAAGCCCAACGTAATTCTCAACGTGCTGAAAGACATTGCCAACAGCCTGAATAAAGAGAGCGTGGTGGTGTCTGTCGCCGCAGGCATTACCCTCGACTCGCTGGCCAGCGTGCTGGGGCACGACCGTAAAATTATCCGCGTGATGCCGAATACCCCCTCACTGGTTAATGAGGGCATGACATCGGTTACGCCGAATGTGCTGGTTTCTCACGAGGAGGCCAACGAAGTCGTTGAGATCTTCAAGGGTTTTGGCAACGCGGAACTGGTGCCGGAATACCTGATCCACTCCGTTGTTGGTGTCAGCGGCTCCGCACCGGCCTACGTGTTTATGTTTATTGAGGCGATGGCGGATGCAGCGGTGCTCGGCGGCATGCCACGTGCGCAGGCCTATCGCTTTGCCGCGCAGGCGGTAAAAGGTTCCGCGCAGATGGTGCTGGAAACCGGTAAACATCCGGGGGAACTGAAAGATATGGTTTGCTCACCGGGCGGCACAACGATTGAAGCGGTTAAAGTGCTGGAAGAGAAAGGCTTCCGCGCCGCGGTGATTGAGGCGATGCAACAGTGTATGGCCAAATCAGATCGCATGAGCAGAGCATAATTCACGCCTTCCTGAATATCATAAAAGCGGCGGAGCCTGGACAGCCTCTCCGCCGCTTTAACGATCGCTACTCCCTAAAAACTAAAGGATAACGCTGGGAATAATGATGATGGCGAAAATCAAGACGATAACGGAGTGTTTAACCCAGTAGTAAAGTCTGCGATTGCGTTTTTTCAGCCGCTGACCGGCATCACGCAGGCTATTCACATATTTAAAGATGCGGTTAATGCCGCCTACGCGATCGTTCTCATCGTTGGGCGAGCTGGCAGCCGACATCAGCGTCGAACCTACCCAGTGATTCACCCTTTGTGCCCAGCGCCATTTCATTGGACGCTCAATATCGCAGAACAGAATAATTCGCGTCTGCTCCGTCTCGTTCTGCGCCCAGTGAACGTAGGTTTCATCAAACAGTACCGCCTCACCATCGCGCCAGCTGTGACGCTGCCTGTCCACCTCAATAAAGCAGCGATCGTCGTTGGGCGTCACCAGCCCCAGGTGGTAACGTATCGACCCCGCATAAGGATCGCGGTGTTTACCTAAATGACTTCCGGCAGGCAACTCTGCGAACATGGCCGCTTTGATCGAGGGGATCTGACTTAATAATTCACTGGTTACCGGACAAAGCGCCGTTGCCGACGGGTGCGCATCGCCGTACCACTTCAGATAAAAACGCTTCCAGCCGCGCTTGAAGAAGGTATTAAAGCCAGCATCCTGATGAGTCTGGGAAGCTTTGATGTGATCCTGAAGCTGCAGAGCCTCATCGCGAATTGCCTGCCAGTTATCCGTGATCTGCTTTAACTCGGGAAATTCAGCGGGATCGAAATAGGGCTGCTTTGCTGGCAGCGTTGAAAAACCAGTCATAAACATATTAACCGGTGCCATGAAAGTCGAGTGATCGAACAACTGCCGGGAGAACTTCTGCTTTTCCACGCCGCGTGAATGCGCATAAATTATGCTAATCACAAATATACCAATAATTATTAAAGCCACCATACAAGGAATCCTTATCTTGCCCCCACACCGGGCACAACAATGCGATGCTCCTGCGCCCTGTGGGAAAGAATGTTAAGTTCTGAATTTTAATAAGAGAAAACAGGAATGACTAATCTACGCGTGCCAATATAGACCATAAAAGAAAAGTGAGTGAATATTGGTTTAAGAGAGGTTTAGACAAGCGGCCAAGGTGACCGCCTGACGTAGGGTGATCCTGCATGCTGATGGGCCGATCGTTAACTTTTCTTCAGGCAGGCACTCATAAAGGTTTTACGCTCATCGCCCTTCAGTTGCTTCTGGCTTGCGTCAGCATTACAGGTTTTCATCTTCCTCTGCTGCGGCGTGAGCCCATCCATTTTTGAATCTTTTTTCAGGCAGTTACTCATAAACGCTTTACGATCGTCACCTTTCAGCCCCTTCTCACCGGCATGCTGATTGCAAAGCGTCATTTTTTGCTGCTGCTCGGTTTTCTCAGCCGCACTCGCATTGCCAGCGCTAAAAGCTGAAAGCAGTAAAAGCGCGATCGCTGTTTTCATCTTCATCACTTTCCCATCCCTTTTTGTATTGAGTATGAGTAAAGTTTGGCATGGCTTTTCTAATCGGCGAGAAAAAGTGCAGCGATTTGCTTCGGACATCACAGCGACAAACGAAACACCGTGGTTGCTGACGGATAAAAGCCCATCAAGGTCAGGCGACAAATTATTGGCGAGGGTGATTCAGCAGGCGTTGAATGTAGCTTTGCAACAGCGTCAGATCCTCGGGATGTTGTTGTGCCCCGCCAGAAGCATTCTGGAAGGCGGAATCGATACTTTCATTAATCTGCCGCAGCTGTTCAGCATCGATTTTACGTAACAGCGTTGTTACGACAATCTCCAGTGCTTCCACCTGAGCGACCAGCTCTTTGGATTCGGTTTCTTTTTCTGCAAGCCTGACCAGTAATTCTGCAATGAGATTTTTCATGCCACTGTCTCAGCGAGGTAAAGCAAGAAGTTAACACTGGTTTAATTAAAAGAAAACAGTCATCGTTTTATATTTTCGTTACTTAAGTACTAAAAAGTGTGCTGTGAAATTGTTAATCACTGAAACGTTTCTCGGCGACAGAAAGCGGAAAATACGATGAATTTCCATGCCCAACCCGGCCATGCAGCAGCGCGTCACCCGCTTTTTAACTGCTGAGTTGCCGCGATCCTCCTCGCATTCCTCACGATTGTGACTTTACAGCAACGCCTGTTCGCGTCAATGTGAGCGCATAACATTGATGAGGTTTTAATCATGACCGAACGCGCTTCGCTTTCCCTCCGACAGCTTATGTCTCTTCGCTACTGGGAAAACCCTGCCATTACCCAGCTCAACCGTCTACCCAGTCATCCTCCGTTCGCCAGCTGGCGAAGCCGCGAAGCCGCGCAAAAGGATCTTCCCAGCCCGTCACTCCGTTGCCTTAACGGTGAGTGGAAATTCAGCTACTTTGCGCGACCGGAAGCCGTGCCGGATAGTTGGATTGTCACTGACCTGACTTCGGCAGATCGGACCACGGTGCCGTCAAACTGGCAGCTTTCCGGCTACGACACGCCAGTTTATACCAACGTACAGTATCCCATTCCGGTCAATCCGCCACAGGTTCCTGGCGAAAACCCGACCGGGTGTTATTCGCTCACATTTGAATGTCCGGCCGACTGGCTGCAAAGCGGGCAAACACGGATTATTTTTGATGGGGTGAATTCCGCCTTTTTTCTGTGGTGTAACGGCATCCTGACAGGCTATTCGCAGGACAGTCGGTTACCGGCGGAGTTCGATCTTAGTTCGGTACTGCAAAGCGGCGCTAACCGTATTGCGGTGATGGTGCTGCGCTGGTGCGACGGCAGCTATCTGGAGGATCAGGATATGTGGCGGATGAGCGGTATTTTCCGCGACGTCAGCCTGCTGCATAAACCGGCTATTCATCTGCAGGATGTTCAGATCGAAACCCGCCTGAGCGCGGAGTTTTACCACGCTGAGCTGCGGGTGCTGGCGGTTTGCTCCAGTCAGGATGCGCATAATTATCAGATTCACGTCAGGCTGTGGCAGGGGGAGACACCGATCGCAGAAGGAAGCCAGGCGCTGGGTAGCGTAGTCATTGATGAACGCGGACGCTATACCGACCGCACCCTGCTCAGCATCCATGTGCCACAGCCGCTGCTGTGGAGCGCGGAGACTCCGCATCTTTACCGGGCGGTTGTGACGTTGCTGGATGCCAGCGGTGCGCCGGTTGAGAGTGAAGCCTGTGACGTCGGTTTTCGCCAGGTCGGGGTTGAAGGCGGGCTGCTAAAGCTTAACGGCAAGCCGCTGCTGATCCGCGGCACCAACCGACACGAGCATCATCCCGAGCGCGGCCAGGTGATGGATGAAGAGACCATGATCCGCGACATTATGCTGATGAAGCAGCACAATTTTAACGCCGTTCGCTGTTCACACTATCCCAATCATGCTCTCTGGTATCGCCTTTGCGATCGCTTCGGGCTGTATGTCGTTGACGAAGCGAATATTGAAACCCACGGCATGCAGCCAATGAACCGTCTTTCTGACGATCCGCAGTGGTTTAATGCCTTCAGCGAGCGCGTTACGCGCATGGTGCAACGCGATCGTAATCATGCCTGCATCATTATCTGGTCACTCGGCAACGAGTCCGGCCACGGCAGCACGCACGATGCGCTTTATCGCTGGGTGAAGAGCCACGATCCCAGCCGCCCGGTACAGTACGAAGGCGGCGGAGCCAATACCGCCGCCACCGATATTATCTGCCCGATGTACGCCAGAGTGGATCAGGATCAGCCGTTTGACGCCGTGCCCAAGTGGTCACTCAAGAAGTGGATTGGCCTGCCGGAAGAACAACGCCCGCTGATCCTGTGTGAGTATGCTCACGCGATGGGTAACAGCCTGGGCGGGTTTGACCGCTACTGGGCGGCATTTCGCCAGTTTCCGCGCCTGCAGGGCGGATTTGTCTGGGACTGGGTCGATCAGAGTCTGACCCGTCATGAAGCGGACGGCAGCAGCTGGCAGGCCTATGGCGGCGACTTTGGCGATACCCCTAACGACCGCCAGTTTTGTATGAATGGCCTGGTCTTTGCCGATCGCACTCCGCATCCTTCACTGTTTGAGGCACAGCGCGCTCAGCAGTTTTTCCAGTTTGAGCTGGAATGCAGTGCCCCCCTGACGCTGCGTATTACCAGCGAATACCTGTTCCGCCGCAGCGATAACGAAATCCTGCGCTGGCGCATTGAGCACCAGGGCCAGCGAGTCATGGGAGGGGAACAGGCGCTGAACCTGGCCGCAGAACAGAGTATCAGCCTGATGCTCGGTGATCTGCCCGCGCTGGCCGGAGAAGTGTGGTTACGGGTGGAAGTCATACAGCCGTCCGCTACCGCATGGTCGCCCGCCGGACACCGCGTAGCATGGGATGGCTGGCGACTGCCTGCTGCGCTCTCCCTTCCACAGCCTGGGCAGAAAACCCTGCCCCTGCAGCTGACCCGTTCCGCTCAGCAGTTTGAAATAGAGCACGCCAGGCAGCGCTGGCAGTTCTGCCGCAGCAGCGGCGAGCTGACGCAGTGGCTTCGTGATGATAAACCGCAGCTACTCTCCCCGCTCTCAGATCTGTTTGTACGTGCGCCGCTGGATAACGATATCGGCATCAGTGAGGTCACGCGCGTCGATCCCCATGCATGGGTCGAGCGCTGGCGCCGAGCCGGCTATAACCAGCTTGAACCGCTGCTGCTGAACCTTCAGGCGGATGAGCTGAATCCCGGTGTACAGATCGTCAGCATTCATGCCTGGCAGTTTGTGGGGGAAACGCGCTTTATCAGCCGTAAGCGCTATCTGTTTGACGGCGAGGGTCGCCTCACTATCGATGTTGAAGTGGATATTGCTGCCGGGCAGCCGGAACCGGCACGTATCGGCCTGCGCTGTCAGCTGGTGGAGGTGGCTGAGCACGCCAGCTGGCTGGGGCTGGGACCGCATGAAAACTATCCGGATCGGCGACTGGCGGCTGAGTTCTCCCGCTGGCGACTGCCGCTGAACGAGCTCAGCACCGCCTACGTCTTTCCCAGCGAAAACGGGCTACGCGGCGGCACCCGTATTCTGGAATACGGTGGGCTCAAGGCAGAAGGTGATTTTCACTTCTCACTGAGTCGTCACAGCGTTGAACAGCTTCGCGATACGTCACATCGTCACCTGCTGCGCGATGAACCAGGATGCTGGCTGATCCTCGATGGTTACCATATGGGCGTGGGCGGTGATGACTCCTGGAGCCCAAGCGTCAGCCCGGATTTTCTGCTGTCTGCCCGGCAGTATCGCTATCAGCTAACGCTGTCACTGACCTGATGCCACCTCGCCCGCGCGCCTGC
>CAJYIY010000004.1 GCA_913775305.1 uncultured Erwinia sp.
GAGAGATGGTGCATCCAGGAGGATTCGAACCTCCGACCGCTCGGTTCGTAGCCGAGTACTCTATCCAGCTGAGCTATGGATGCATCGGAATGCTTCAGGCACAAAGCGCAACAATCCTGCTAAGGTATTGAAGGCGTTTACTGCCGTTAACTAAAGTATGGTGCATCCAGGAGGATTCGAACCTCCGACCGCTCGGTTCGTAGCCGAGTACTCTATCCAGCTGAGCTATGGATGCATTGGAAATTATTGATTGGAGGTAATGCGACAAACCTGAGGAGATACTGAAGAAAACCACGACCACTCTGATGAATGGTGCATCCAGGAGGATTCGAACCTCCGACCGCTCGGTTCGTAGCCGAGTACTCTATCCAGCTGAGCTATGGATGCATTGTTAATTCTTGTATAACGCAGGGTGCTTAACTACTCACCGTGATACAGGCTGCTAATGCTGTACCAGTTACTTCTTATAAAGCCGCTAATGCCACTTTAAGAGAGATGGTGCATCCAGGAGGATTCGAACCTCCGACCGCTCGGTTCGTAGCCGAGTACTCTATCCAGCTGAGCTATGGATGCAAAATGGCGGTGAGGCGGGGATTCGAACCCCGGATGCAGCTTTTGACCGCATACTCCCTTAGCAGGGGAGCGCCTTCAGCCTCTCGGCCACCTCACCACTAGCACTCTTTCGAGTTGTGCTTCAGAACTTTCTAACTGCTCATCGGCACTGCGTGGCGCACATATTACTTTCTGGGCGTTGTAAGTCAAACAATTTCTCCCCCTTTTTTCACCCCCTGCGTTCAATTGCACAAAAGCCATTCAATCAGGCGGTTTTAAAGGCAAAAAGAGTGAATTATCAACAGCGAAAACGGGCTTTTGCTGTGAAGGCACAACGGAAAAAAACCACCGGGGCGATGGATTTGATGAACAACAAGGAGAAGGAAAGAAGAAGAATCAGGGACGAAAGGCAAAAAGCGATCGAATTGAAGTGGAATGGAAGTGGCCTCGCTGCAGAGAGCGAGGCGCTGAATACGTTAGTAGCTCGTTTGCTGAGTTTTTTCAGCCTGAATGCGCTGATAAATCTCTTCGCGATGCACCGATACTTCTTTAGGGGCGTTTACGCCAATACGTACCTGGTTACCTTTAACACCCAGCACAGTTACAGTCACCTCATCACCGATCATGAGGGTTTCACCAACTCGACGAGTTAGAATAAGCATTCTTTGCTCCTTGAAAGATTAAAAGAGTCGGGTCAACTGTTCCCGGCATTATCCATCATACAACGTGCAATGTAGATTATGACAAATACACCAAGAGTGCATCCTCATACAAATACATTCTGCTGATACTTAGTTTAGCCGAAAACCTGCTCATCAACCTGACTTTATGATTACAGCGCACACCGCATAAGAAGAACGCCAGGTTTTCGACCCTGGCGCTCTGCAGCGATACATTTTAATGAGTGTTACAGTTTTGCAGCCACCCAGGACTCAACGCCAGCCAGTGCAGCAGGGAGTGCCTGTGCATCTGTACCACCCGCCTGAGCCATATCCGGCCGACCACCACCTTTCCCGCCGACCTGCTGCGCAAGCTCACCAACCAGCTCACCCGCTTTGACACGATCGGTCAGGTCTTTAGTCACCCCGCTAATCAGGGATACTTTCCCCTCAGCAACGGTTGCCAGTACGATAATTGCAGATCCAAGCTGATTCTTCAGATCGTCGACCATCGTACGCAGCATTTTCGGCTCAACGTTTTTCAATTCGCTAACCAGCAGCTTTGTTCCCTTCACGGTAATCGCTTTACTGCTCAGGAGACTGCTCTCCTGCGCTGCCTGCTGATCTTTCAGCTGCTGCAGTTCTTTCTCCAGTCCGCGTGCATGGTCGATCAGCGCACGGACTTTATCACTCAGGTTACTGCTGTTCGCTTTCACCAGCTGAGCGATATCCAACAGCTGCTCGCTCTGACTGTAAACCTGGGACAGCGCACCCTCTCCCGTTACGGCTTCAATACGGCGCACACCTGCCGCCGTGCCGGATTCAGACAGGATGCGGAACAGGCCGATATCGCCGGTGCGGGTGGCGTGAACGCCACCGCAGAGCTCGGTTGAGAAGTCACCCATGCCGACAACGCGCACGTGATCGTCATACTTCTCGCCAAACAGCGCCATTGCCCCTTTGGCCCTGGCCGCTTCCAGCTCCATGATATTGGTATCAATCGCAAGGTTACGACGGATCTGCGCGTTGACGATCTCCTCTACCTGACGGATCTCCTGAGGCTTCATCGCTTCAAAATGCGAGAAGTCAAAACGCAGATATTTGTCGTTCACCAGTGAGCCTTTCTGTGCGACATGGTCACCCAGAACCTGGCGCAGCGCAGCATGCAGCAGGTGCGTTGCGGAGTGGTTGAGGCGGATACGCGCACGGCGTGCTTCATCAACCTGCGCGGCCAGACGATCGCCAATGCGTAATGTTCCCGCAGTCAGCTTGCCGCTGTGACCAATAGCCTGACCATATTTCTGGGTATCAGTGACGTTAAAGCTGATGTTTTCACCTTTCAGTTCACCGGTATCACCCACCTGTCCGCCTGATTCACCGTAGAATGGTGTTTCATCCAGAACGATCACCCCTTCCTGACCGGCGGTGATTTCAGTGGCCGCCTGGCCATTGACGAAGATCGCAGTGACGGTCGCATTCAGCGCCAGCTGATCGTAGCCTTTAAACGCCGATGCTTTATCAATGCTGATCACGCTGCTGTAGTCAGCACCAAAGCCGCTGGCATCGCGCGCGCGCTGACGCTGCTGCTCCATCGCCCGCTCAAAGCCCTCTTCGTCGATTTTCAGGTGACGTTCACGACACACATCGGCAGTCAGATCGACCGGGAAACCAAAGGTGTCATACAGACGGAACACGGTCTCACCATCCAGAGTATCGCCCTGAAGTTTTTCCAGCTCGTCATCCAGCAGCGCCAGACCGCGCTCCAGGGTTTTCGCGAACTGCTCTTCTTCTGACTTCAGCACCTGCTCAACCTGAGCCTGCTGACGCTGCAGATCTTCTCCCGCTGCGCCCATCACTTCAATCAGTGGTGCAACCAGCTTATAGAAGAACGTGCCTTTCGCACCCAACATGTTACCGTGACGAACCGCGCGACGAATGATACGGCGCAGAACGTAGCCACGGTTTTCATTCGATGGGATCACCCCATCGGCGATCAGGAAAGCACAGGAACGGATGTGGTCAGCAATGACGCGCAGTGACTTATTGCCGAGATCGCTGGCGCCGGTGACCTGCGCAACAGATGCAATCAGTTTGGCGAACAGATCGATTTCATAGTTCGAGTTTACATGCTGCAGAACCGCTGAAATGCGCTCAAGCCCCATGCCGGTATCGACCGAAGGCTTGGGCAGAGGCAGCATCGTACCGTCAGGCTGACGGTTAAACTGCATAAAGACGATGTTCCAGATCTCAATATAGCGGTCACCGTCCTCTTCCGGGCTACCCGGAGGCCCGCCCCAGATGTGATCGCCGTGGTCGAAGAAAATTTCAGAGCACGGGCCACAAGGACCGGTATCGCCCATCTGCCAGAAGTTGTCTGAAGCGTAAGCGCCGCCTTTGTTGTCGCCGATGCGAATAATACGTTCGCGCGGCACGCCGATCTCATTCGCCCAGATATCAAAGGCTTCATCATCGGTTTCGTACACGGTCACCCACAGTTTCTCTTTCGGCAGGGCAAACCATTCCGCCCCGGTCAACAGTTCCCAGGCAAAGGCGATCGCCTCTTTCTTGAAATAGTCCCCGAAGCTGAAGTTACCCAGCATTTCGAAGAAAGTATGGTGACGGGCAGTGTAGCCAACGTTTTCAAGATCGTTATGTTTTCCGCCCGCGCGCACGCAGCGCTGTGAGGTGGTGGCACGGGTATAATTACGCTTGTCCTGACCAAGGAACACATCCTTGAACTGGTTCATGCCGGCGTTGGTAAACAGTAAAGTCGGGTCGTTGTTGGGGACGAGGGAGCTACTGGCTACAACCTGATGTCCCTTACTCTGGAAAAAGTCGAGAAACGCTTGACGAATCTCCGCAGTGCTCTTGCTCATATTTGTCCTGGAATCACGCTAACGAATGTCTCGTGGGTCTTGCTGCGCCGGAATCACACTTGCCTGCGGCGACACACGAACAAAAAAGTGGTGAATAAGATAAATTTTCTTCGAAGTGAAGTAAAATCCCTTTGGCGTTCAATCATCAAATTTTGTGAAAACAGACCGGATATCTTCCATAAAGAAGCCTTTTGTCATCAAATAACGCTGCACCCTGGCTTTTTCCTTCCATTCCGTCGGCAAAGGTAAACCAAACTTCCGCTCGGCCAGGCTGAACGCCAGGCTTTGCCAGTCGATTTGCGTGTTAAACATTGCCTCATCGATTAAGGCCTTGTCCACTCCCTTCTGACCCAGCTCCAGCCTGATACGCTGCGGGCCATAGCCTTTTCTGCTTCGCCCCTCCAGATAGCGGTCGGCAAAGCGGGCATCATCCAGCCAGTTATGCTGGTAACACCATTCGACAACGCGATCGATCTCTTCCGGCGTTAAAGGTTCCGGAGGGGTTTCATCGCGGGAAAACTGCGCCGCGCGCTCCGTGGCTAATGTCAGCTTACGGCGAAACTCGGCTTCACTGTGGTCACGCATGGCAAGAATACGCGTTGCCCGCTCCAACAGTCGGGCATGCCGGGACCGCTCTGAACGTTCTGTCATAAAGGCAGCACCATTTTTATACTCAAACACATTTATCAGGGTAACGTCTGACGGCGAGGCTGGCGAGGAAAATAGACATTGGTGGTGAGAGGTTTGGCCGGATTATGATGCCCTGATAAGGGACGAATTCCCCATAAAAAAAGGAACGGGGCTACCGTTCCTTTTCCTTAAATATCAACGTCAGACGGATTAAAAGTCTTCGTGAGTTTCTTCATCCGCTTCTTCAGCCGTTGGCACGAAATCAGCTTTCTGATCCTGGTTATTCAGCAGCAGCTCACGCAGCTTCGCGTCGATTTCGTTGGCTTTTTCCGGGTTCTCTTTCAGGAAGTTGGAAGCATTTGCTTTACCCTGACCGATTTTGTCGCCGTTATAGCTGTACCATGCGCCTGCTTTTTCGATCAGCTTATGCTTCACGCCCAGATCGACCAGCTCACCAAAGATGTTGATGCCTTCGCCATACATAATCTGGAATTCAGCCTGCCTGAACGGCGCAGCGATTTTATTTTTTACCACTTTAACGCGGGTTTCACTGCCAACAACTTCGTCGCCTTCTTTAATGGCGCCGATGCGGCGGATATCCAGACGCACGGATGCGTAGAATTTAAGCGCGTTACCACCGGTGGTGGTTTCCGGGTTACCAAACATCACACCAATCTTCATACGGATCTGGTTGATAAAGATCAGCAGCGTATTGGAGTTTTTCAGGTTACCTGCCAGCTTACGCATCGCCTGGCTCATCATACGCGCCGCCAGGCCCATGTGCGAGTCGCCAATCTCACCTTCGATTTCCGCTTTTGGCGTCAGAGCCGCTACGGAGTCAACGATAATGACATCGACCGCGCCAGAGCGTGCCAGCGCATCACAAATCTCCAGCGCCTGCTCACCGGTATCCGGCTGAGAACACAGCAGGTTATCGATATCTACACCCAGCTTCTTGGCATAAATGGGATCCAGCGCGTGCTCGGCGTCAATAAAGGCGCAGGTTTTGCCTTTACGCTGAGCGGCGGCAATCACCTGCAGCGTCAGCGTGGTTTTACCTGAGGATTCAGGCCCGTAGATTTCGACGATACGGCCCATCGGCAGGCCACCCGCGCCAAGCGCGATATCAAGCGATAAAGAACCGGTAGAGATGGTTTCAACATCCATCGTGCGGTCTTCACCCAGGCGCATGATGGAGCCTTTACCAAATTGTTTTTCAATCTGGCCCAGCGCTGCTGCCAGTGCTTTTTGCTTGTTTTCGTCAATAGCCATTTTTACTCCTAGTCATGCGGGCAAAGCACACGCGGACGCTGCTTTGTTTCTAAAATATGCAGTGATTATACTGTATGGTCATACAGTATCAAGTTTAATTTTTCAGAAAGCGATCGCGTAAAGCCAGCAGCGCCCAGGCGGTTGCCTGTCGGCGGACCTCCTCACGGTCTCCACTGAAACAGCGGCGTTCTGCCAGCACTTCGCCGCTTGCGCAGGCAAAACCAAACCATACCGTGCCGACCGGTTTTTCCTGACTGCCGCCGTCAGGCCCGGCGATACCGCTGACCGCCAGCGCAAAATCCGCTGCGGCTTCGCGCAGCGCCCCCTGCGCCATCTCACGCACCACCGATTCGCTGACGGCACCGTGTTCCGCCAGCGAACGTGCGCTGACGCCAACCATTTGCTGCTTGGCGTCATTACTGTAGGTCACAAAGCCGCGATGAAACCAGGCAGAGCTGCCCGCAATATCGGTCAGAACCTTAGCAATCCAGCCCCCGGTACAGGACTCGGCGGTAGTGACTGTCGCACCACGGGCCGACAGCAGCTGGCCGACATGGGTACTTAACTGAGTTAATTGCTCATCCGTCATGGTGTATGCCTTTTCCGTTTTTACTGTCGCAAAGGCTAACATTTTTAAAGCGCACGGGGAGCAGAGGAAAACATTTTTGCAGCGCCTCTTCCAATACGTGATTAAATTTTCTGTGCCACCATGAAAAGACGGGGGAATGCCATCAGCAGATGACCATCAGTTCGGGCAGGATAGGCCCGCGCAATCTCCGACTGAAAGGCAGCCAGATACGCCTTCTCCTGCTGCTCATCCAGTGCGGTGAGAAATGGTCGCAGTCCGGTCGCACGCAGCCAGTTAACGATTGCCTGCGGCGAAGACATAATGTGGTAATACGTCGTACGCCAGATATCAACCCGACATCCTGACCCGGACAGCAAATCATAATACTGCTCCGCTGACAGCAGCGTCTTCCTGTCAGTAGCCTGCGGATTAATCATATCTGCCCACGCCGCGCGCCGGGCCACTTCACGCATTAGACGGTGGGTGGGCTGTTCAAGGTTATCCGGCATTTGAACCGCCAGCACGCCTGACGGTGCCAGCTGGGTAATCAGACGGGGAAAAAGAGTCTGATGTTCCGTCAGCCACTGGAGTGAGGCATTGGCATAAATAACATCCTGCGGCTGCGCGGCCTGCCAGTGGCGAATATCTTCACAGGAAAAGGAGCAACACGGCAGACGTTGTCGTGCCTTGTCGAGCATCGCCTGCGAACTGTCCAGCCCGGTAATGTGCGCATCGGGCCAGGCTTTACACAGCAGTTCGGTACTGTTGCCCGGTCCGCAGCCGAGATCGGTAGCAAATTTGACCTGAGTGAGTGGAATCCGGCTCAGTAACTCCTGCGCCGGACGGGTCCGCTCTGCTTCAAACTGCCGGTAAAGGTCGGGATTCCAGTCTTGCATGATGATTCCTCGCTCAGTTTGTCAGTCAGGCCGGCCCCCTCTGTGTCCGGCAGCGCTGGCGAGAAATAATGAAGTCGCAACACGTTAACCTGCGGACACTACATCCCCTGACGGGCACGCCCTACCGCTTCTCCCAGCTGCCAGACGGCCATCGCGTAATGATTGCTGTGATTATAGCGGGTGATCGCATAAAAATTCGGCAAGCCGTACCAGTATTGATAGCTGCTGCCCATATCGAACTTCAGCAGACTGACCTGCTGCTGATTATCCAGCGGGATCTGCGGTGACAGCCCGGCAGCGGCCAGGGTAGCTACCGAGTAACGCGTTTTAAAGCCACTTTCCATACCCGGCGCCTGGCCCACGGCCTGCACGGCAACCGTGCCGTTAGTCAGCCAGCCGTGAGCCTGGAAATAGTGCGCTACGCTACCGATGGCATCCACCGGATCCCACAGATTGATATGACCATCGCCGTTAAAGTCCACCGCATACTGCTTGAATGCCGATGGCATAAACTGGCCGTAGCCCATCGCACCGGCAAAAGAACCGCGCAGATTAAGCGGATCGTCACCCTCTTCACGCGCCATCAGCAGGAAGGTTTCCAGCTCGCCGCTGAAATAGGCAGCACGACGCGGGTAGTTAAATGACAACGTTGCCAGCGCATCAAGGATGCGCGTTTTGCCCATCACTCTGCCCCAGCGCGTTTCCACACCGATAATCCCGACGATGATTTCAGGCGGCACGCCGTAAACCTGCTGCGCACGCTGCAGTGCATCCTGATACTGATCCCAGAAAGCAACGCCGTTCTGCACGTTGTCCGGCGTAATAAACTTGTTGCGGTAGCGTATCCAGGCACCATTAGGCCCGGTTGGCCCCTGGGCCGTGGTCGGTGCCTGGCGATCCATCAGGCGGATGACCCAATCCAGATTTTTAGCCTGTCCGAGCACATCATGAAGCTGCTGACGGTCAAAGCCGTGCTCGCGCACCATTTTATCGATAAAGGCATTTGCCGCCTGGTTATCGGAAAAATCACCGCCAAACGGTGCAGCCGTATGATCGGGGCTGAGCAGGAAGCCACCGTTTCCCTTAAACGGATTACCGTGCGGTTCTGCCGGGGCCTGCTGCGGCTGGCTGCTACAGGCGGAAAGTAATGCGACTACGGGAAGAAGAGTTGCCAGAAAACGCATGGGGTATCCATTTTGCCGTGCATGAGAAATCAGAAAGCAGATGGTAAAACAGAGTCAGGATGGAATTAAAGGGGATTTACCTGTCGGGCGGTAAAACTGCGCAGCGGGTAGAAAAAATGCCCCACTGCGCGGGTTAATCAGTGCTTATAGTAGATGTCACCGGATTCGGCCTTGAGGATTTTACCGTCGGCGTTGGTAATCATGACGTAATTTCCACCCATATAGCTCCAGTGGCTTTCAGCAACCGGGGCAGGCAGATGGCGCACAGCCCACTGGGTCACCTCATACTTTTTAGTACGGTAAAGATCCGGTACGGTGTCCCCGATGGCAAAATGCGTAAAGTCAGCAAAGAAACTTTTTACGCTATACGGATCGGCAGAGTCAGCCAGTGCCTGTATCGTCGGGTCGGATGGCTGTTCCGCTGTCGCCGTTTCAGCAGGCGCTTTTTCAGCCTGACTTCCCTGTGCAGTCGTTTCAGCATCCTGGGGAGCCTGTTCCGGGGCCTGCTGAGCCGCATTCTGTTCATCTTCAGCCCAGGCAGCGGATACGCTGGTGAGCGCCAACGTTGTCAACACCGCTGAACATAATATCACTTGCAACTTACGCATAATGTCTCCAGTTTAACAACGAGAAGCGACACGCCATCACGCCGTCGCCACAGTAGCAGGGAGTCTACTCACTCAGGCTGGCATTTGTGCGGGTTTGGAATGAGACATCCCCCGACAGAAGTTACAGCCTGACCAGATTACGATGATAATGCGATGTGGGGCTGCCAGGGGACGAATTTTTGTTAAGAAAAATGACCGTCGCACGGCAAGCAGGAGGCTATCGCGGTCTTTTCGCCCCGGTGGTTCAGACTTCAAAGGGCAGTATCAAATATAAAAACTGAACGCCCATCACTCTGAAGGGATCAGAATCAAGCAACGCGGTTATCAATTTCCATAAAAGTAAAGCCAGTGCAGCGACAGTCACCGCAGTAACCAGTCCCAGCAAGCCCTCTTTTAATGAATATATGCAGCCCCTGGCATGCTTCTTTATCGTTGCAGAGGCTTGAGGTTTATTTCCAGTGCGGGTCGAGATTTCCTGAATATTTTCCAGAGGTCCTTCATCGGGAAAAGCCATCACGCTCACCCGGCCAGCATCTATTCTGAAGCCAACTTTTGGCTCGGTAATAATCAGCGGTATTTCCAACCCGAGGGCTGAAAGCTGCTTTCTCAAACTGCTGATATAGTTATTAAGGTTACTGCGGGAAGCGGTCGTGCTGTCTCTACTCCAGACCTGTTGCAGAATGGTGTCGCGCGTGATCACGCTGCCGTCGCTCTCTAACAGCAAACAAAAAAGCCGGTTACTTATTTGGGTAATCACGGTCCTGGAGAGATCGTCATCCACTCTCATCAGAGAGCGGTCTTCAGGATTAAATATTAGCTGGTTGTCTATCAGGTATTTTTTCATGATCTGTCATTCAGCACTTAGCTCAGCCAGGAAGAATAACCGGGTTAGCCAGACCTCACAATTTTACTGCCTTAATCTTAATTAAAAATAAGCTCAACGTAATTACAGCTTTTTTTTAATATCTCTGACCGCCCCCAACATCATGTCCGGGCGGCCTGAGTGCGCGGTTTTCGCCAACAATATCAACCGTAATAGCGTGGCTGACCTCACTGAAACTCTGTTTTGACTGAAGCCAGCTAAGGTTGGGACATTTCAGCGATTAAGGTCATAACGTGTTCATCATCGAAGTGATACTTTCCCGACACGACTTTCCCCTTATACCAATCCCTCCCCAGGTTTTTATGTAGTTCAACGGCAAATTCCCCATCGTTAAACGCCACCACAGACACGTCGGTGAAATCCAGATAAGTGCAGATGTGTGGACAGATAAACTTATAAAAAGCCTCTTTGGCCGAGAAGAGCAGCGTCGCTGTCTGACATAAGGTTAATTCCGAGGAGTGGTTTATCCACTGACGATCTGCCACAGAAAAGACCAGCTGTTCCAGAGAAGGGAGCATCTCTTGCGGGACTGTTTTTTCGATATCAATACCGAACCCGGTGTATTCTGACTGCCAGCCAGCACAGGCGAGTACCCGGTTATCCGTATGAGACAGGCTACCATAAGTACCGGCAGGCCAGCGTGGTGAACGGTCGGAATGACGCCCAACCAAAGGTGCCGTCATGCCTAATCCACGAAGCGCCTGCACCGCGCAATAACGGCCCGCCAGGTATTCAATTTGCCGCGATTCAATGCTGAGCTGGATTTCTTCGGGTAACACCGGGCAACAGGACAGCAGTTGTCGCCGGTCAATGCGCTTTTTGTCTATCTGATAATAACGAATGCCGATCGCGCCCGAGGTAAAATGTGCAGCAAGTTTAAGTGGTGTGAAGCCCTTCACATGACGACTCCTGTGTATTGTCAGGAAAAAAGCAGCGAATTTTCTCCGCTGCCCGTCCGTTGCACTTATTCCATACGCGAAGAAATTACCTTACTGATAGTTTCACCCCGCTCCAGAATATTATGGTGATGACACGGAAGTGGGATCACCTCCAGATGTTCACAGATCGTTTTCAGACCGTTATCTGGCACGGCAATCATTGGTTTTGTCACGTTTTCCGGCAAATCAGGATTAGCCTGCATTGCTTTGAATAGCGTAACCCGAGTGGTTTGCAGCTTGTGGCTGAGCTTCGCCTGGGAAAGGCGATCCTCAACGTCTGCCACTGCAAGGGCACGTTCCGCGGCCTCTCCGATAATCCCCAGCGCAGGAAGCAGGGTCGCCAGTTCGTTTTTTTCAGCAGTCTGTTGATAAAAACTGTCCAACAGAAAGAGCGAAATATCAGGTATACCTCGCGCCTCCAGCCTCGCTGCAATTTCAAGAGCAATCAGCCCACCCAGCGACCACCCCAGGATCTGTACCGGACCACTCAGTAAACCGTGCGCCATCATTTCCGTCAGATAACGATCGGCCAACGCCGCCAGTGAAGAAATCGCAGGACGGTGATAAAGATTGTAATTATCGACGCCGTAGCTGTTCATTTCTCCCTGCAGGGTTTGGGCAAAGGGACAGAAAGCCTCCGCTCCAACCAGAGCAGGGTGGATCATCCACAGCGCGGGCAAGCCTTTGACGATCTGATTCAGCGGCATGACCAGACTGACCTCACAGCTCGCCAGGAGATTCTTCAGCGTACGACATTGAAAAAGCCTGACAACAGGTACGGTCGTTTTCAACAATTCGGATAGCCTGATACAGACAGAAATCGCCATAATCGACGTGCCTCCCGAACGGAAGAAATCATCCGTCATGCCGATTCGCTCACGCTTCAGCGTTTCCTGCCACAGTGTACACAGCCGTTGCTCAAGCGGATTACCGGGCGCAACATACTCATCAGGTTCAATTTTTTGTGGTGCCGGCAGCGCTTTACGATCCAGTTTACCGCTGGAATTATAAGGTAGCGCCGGTAGCGGGATTAACGCCGTCGGGATCATATAAAGCGGTAAACGCTGGCTGAGGAATTCCAGCAGCTCGGCTTCAACCAGCGGTTCATCGCACACATAGTAGAGCGCCAGACGTTCCTGTTCCTGAGCTTTCCAAACGATGGCGCAGCAGGATTTGATCGCACCAAACGCCAGCGCACTGCTCTCCACTTCCCCCAGTTCAACACGATAGCCGTTAATCTTGACCTGAAAATCCAACCGCCCCATAAACTCAAGATTCCCATCCGGGAGATAACGGCCTGCATCACCGGTGCGGTAAAGTCGCTCACCCAGTTCAGGATGATAGATAAATCGCTGCTGTGTGATCGATTCATTGCGGAAGTATCCCCGGGCTACACCGGCTCCCCCGATGTACTGCTCACCGGGCAGGCACGGCGGTAGCAAGCGCATATGGCTATCCAGTATGTAAAACCGCTGATGGGCCATCGCTTTGCCATAAGGCACGCTGGGGGTGAGGATCGGTGCATCCGGGATATCGTAGAGGATCGACCAGATTGAGCTTTCCGTTGCACCACCGGTACTGACCACGCGGCAACCCTGATGCCATTGCCGTATACGCGCCGGTAGCTGTTTGGATATTACCTCTCCGACCAGCACAACGGTGCGCAGCATTGGCCAGCCTGCCCCACTGAGCGGGCCAGATTCAAGATACTCTACAAGCAACGTCATTACCGAAGGCGCAGAGTTCCAGAACGTTACGCCATGATTCACTATTAACCGGTGCCAGGCATCGGGTTGATAACGTTCTGACTCCGACGGCATCACCATCGTGCCGCCCGCCGACAGTATGCCGAAAATATCGAATGCCGAGATATCGAAACTCAGCGCACTGAGCGCCAGCCCGCGATCCTGCTGGTTAAGGTTCAGCTGGTGAAGAGTATCAACAATGCTGTTTACCGCACCGCGATGTTCAACTGCCACCCCCTTCGGGACACCCGTCGATCCCGATGTAAAGATGACATAGGCGATGTCGTGGGGTGCGGATAATACCGGCTCCCCTGGCTGCGCCGGTGGCAGTCCATTCACAACGCCATCGGGATCGATCAGCAACAGTCTGGCCTGTTCGACGTCATGCCAGGGCTGGCTACTCAGGATCAGCTGAGTTTGTGATTGCGCGATCACCTCCAGCCGTCTGCGCTCTGGCCAGGAACCGTCCAGCGGCAGATAGGCTTTGCCCGCCATGACAGTCGCCAGCACCGCAATAATCTGCGCCCTCCCCTTATCAACCATGACCGCAATGGTTTCACTATCCCCATGAATAAACTGGCGAATCTGCAGAGACAGAGTCAGTGCCGCCTGATAAAGCTCACCGTAACTCAGCTCCCCCAGGCTGTCGATAATTGCCACTGCCTGCGGTCGCCGCCGTGCCTGTTCGATGAAATCATGGTGGATCGCCCGCTCGAAATCATAGCGCGGCGCGCTGCGCTGCCAGCTTTCACGCAGGGCGGTTATCTCGGCTGGAGAAACCAGCGTCAGTTGGTTAATTCGCAGGTCACCCTGCTCCACGATCTGTTCCAGGATCATCAGATAATACCGGGACAGGCAGGCCAGGGTTTCCGGCGTAAAGAGTGCCGTAGCATAGTTGAACACGACCTGGGTGCATCCGGGGGCTTTCTGGATACTCAGCGTGAGATCGAACTTGGCCGCGAGATACTGTTCTACGAGGCTTTCCGGCATCAGCCACGCCGGTAATGCCGGATTCTGTGTCGTATCTTCCAGTACAAACAATACCTGGAACAGGGGATGGCGTGACAGATCACGCGGGACCTCAAGTAACTCAATTAGCTGTTCCAGCGGCAGGCCCTGATATTTTTGCGCTTTGAGTGACAGGTTGAAAACGTTACGGACATAGTCAGATAACGCCGTGTGCTCATTAATTTGGGTCCGTAAAGGTAGCGTATTGACAAAAAAGCCGATAACCGAACGGGTTTCTGCTGAAGGACGGTTGGCAACCGGCGTCCCTACCAGAATATCCTGCTGGCCGCTGAAGCGGCTGAGCAGCAGATTGAACGCAGACAGGAAAAGGGCAAACGGAGTCACCCCCTCACGCTGGACAAAGCGTTCCGCTTGCGTGACCAGCTCATCAGGCAGGGTCAAACAATGATTGGCACCGCGGTGGTCAAACTGAGCGGGCCGCACAAAGTCGAGCGGCATTTCCAGCGTTTGCCAGCCCTGAAGTTGCTGCTGCCAGAAAGTTTTCAATTGTTCGGCCTTAGCCGAGGCCAGATAATCTTGCTGCCAGCAGGCGTAGTCACCATACTGCAGACTCAGCTCAGGTAACTCAGGTTGCTGCCCGGTCCGGCAGGCCTGATAGATTGTTTGCAGCTCTTGCAGAAACAGATTCTGTGACCAGCCGTCGAAAGCCAGGTGATGCACGACGATCAGGCTGTAGTGGTGAGTGGAACGATCGGGCTGGCTGACCCGATAAAGACTGGCTCGGATCGGAATTTCCGCCTCAAGTCTGAATGGCCGATCGATATCCCGAAGCAACTGTTGCCGCCAGTCGTCGGCATTCAGCGTATAGCGCGCGACCGAAAGTTCACTGTCCGACAGCTGAGAGAGGGCCGTGAGTGCCTGTTGCTGGCAAATTACGCTGCGTAATACGTGATGACGGTTAACGATAGCCTGCAGACTCTGACAGTATGCCGTCTGGTCAGTGTCTTCATTCAGGCGAAACAGCAGAGGAACATGATAAAGATTACTGCCACCGTTAAGGTTTTCGATAAACCAGAGCTGCATCTGTGAGGATGAAAGTGGGTAAGTCTCACGCCGCAGCGCCGGTATAGCCGAGGATTGGGCATCATCACCCTGTTCTTTCAGGTAACCGCACAGTTCACGAATTGTCGGGTGCTGCCCCAGATCGCTGAGGCTGACATCCCGTTTCAGCCTGCGGCTGATTTGATAGCAGGCCTGGATCGCCAGAATGGAGTTCCCCCCCAGAGAGAAGAAATTATCTTCCACACTGACCTGCTGGCGTTTTAACAATTCGCACCAAATTTCACAGCACGCACTTTCCCAGTCACTGGCAGCCGGGACGAAATCACGCTGCTCATACTGCGGTTCCGGCAGCGCCTTCCTGGCAATTTTGCCGTTCTCCGTCAGCGGCATACTCTCAAGCTGAACAAACACTTTGGGCATCATATACTGAGGCAGTTGACCGCGCAGATATTGACTCAGTGCCGCGATATCAACCGGTTCACTGGCCACCACATAGGCCGCCAGATAAGGCTGCGGATGCGGGATCAGCAAGACACAGCAGGCGGTCAGCGCCGGATAAGACAGTGCGACATTTTCAATTTCTCCCAACTCAATACGGTATCCATTGATCTTGACCTGTTGGTCAATTCGTCCCATAAACTCAATATTTCCATCATGCAGCAAACGGCCAGCATCCCCCGTACGGTAGAGCCGCTCCTGAAGGTGATCGTGCCAGAAGAAGCTGTTGGCCGTCCGCTCGTCATCACCATAGTAGCCACGCGCCAGCCCCTCTCCGGCAATGTAAATTTCCCCTTTCACGCCTTCGGGCACCGGACGCAGCCAGGCGTCCAGAATATAGAAACGCTGATGCGGTAGCGGTTTACCATAAGGAATACTGACCGACAGCACCGGTTGATGAGGCACTTCATAGAGTATGGAGAAAACCGCCGCCTCCGTCGCGCCGCCTGCGCTGCAGAACCGACTGTGCGGGGCCCATTGGCGGCAGCGTCCCGGCAGTGAAGTCGCAATCCAGTCTCCCCCGACCATGACCGCGCGCAAAGCGGGTTCCGGCCCGGAAATGCCACCGACACTGTTGACATAATCCAGTAACAGCTCAAGCATTGCCGGGGCGCTGAGCCATGTTGTCACACGGTGGGCTAACAAAAGATGATACCAGGCTTCCGGATTCGCTCGATCGCTTTCGGCAGGCATGACCACGGCACCGCCGGCTGAAAGCGCGCCAAAAATGTCATAAATGGCCAGATCAAAACTCAGCGCACTGAGAGCAATACTGCGATCGTGGTGGTTAACAGCAAAATAGCGGTTTGTTCCTTCAATCATATTGACGACGCTACGGTGCTCAATCGCCACGCCCTTGGGCGTACCGGTAGAGCCAGAAGTGAAGATGATATAGGCAAGGCTATCCGGTTCTGCGTCAACGGCAGGTAAAAGCCGCTCAGGTTGAGGCAGCGTTTGCGCCTGGCCCGCGCTGTCGATTAGCACCAGATTTATATCTGAGGTTTCCCAGTGTTGATTGCTTAACAGCGTATTGATACCCGCCTGTGCCATGACGCCTGAACGTCGTTGCGGGGGCCACCCTTTATCCATCGGCAGAAAGGCTTTTCCACACATCAGCGCCGCGAGAATGGCTATCGGCTGCTGGCGCCCCTTATCGGCCAATATAGCGATGGCCTCCCCTTTTATTTCTCCCTGCAGACGCAGCTGGGTCGCCAGTCTTAACGCCGCTTGATATAACCCGCCGTAGGTCATCTCCCCCCACTGGTCGATCACCGCCACCGCCTGAGGGTTTTGCTGAGCATTGCGCATAAAATCATGGTGCAGAGTGCGTTCAAAGGAATACGCAAATCGCTGGTCACGGTGGGTGGATATCCACTGAGGTATCCCTTCGTCAGGAAACAGGCTGATTGTTTTCAGTGGCTTATCGCGGCAGTGCACCATCTGCTGCAAAACAGTAACAAAGTAAGCGGCGAGTTGGCTGATGGATGACTTTTTAAATAACGCCGTTGCAAAGTTGAAACGCGCGGACATCTGATTTTCAGATGGCGTCAGCGTCAGGGTTAAATCAAATTTAGCCGTCTGCTCATAGTGACTCAAATCTTCAACAGTGAGCCAGGACGGATGATCAACGTTATTGATACCGTCCTCCAGCGCGAACATCACCTGGAACAGCGGATGACGTGAAAAGTCACGCGGCAGTGCCAGGCTGTCTACCAGCTGTTGCAGCGACAGACTTTGGTGCTGTTGTACCTGTAGCGTGTTCATCGCGACCTGATGGATAAATGTGGACAGCGATATCTCATTGTCCACGCGATTGCGCAACGGCAAGGTGTTGACAAAGAAACCGATCAGATCTTCCAGCTCCGGTTGAGCACGGTTCACCAGCGGCGTCCCTGTCATCACATCATTCTGACCGGTATACCTTGCCAGTAACAAAGTGAAGGCACTTAACATCACTGCATGCAGGCTGACCCCTTCTTCACGGGCCAGCAGACTGAGAGAAGCCAGCAAAGTGGCGGGCAATATGACCTCACAGTTATCGCCACGCGTATCAAACTCGGCGGGCCGGGTATAATCCAGTGGTATGTCCAGCTGCTGACAATCCGCCAGCGCGTGGTGCCAGAATGCCAGATCGTCTCCCCCGACTGGCGACTCCTTTTGCTGATGCTGCCAGAGAGCATAATCGAGGTATTGCAGGGCAAGAGCTGCCGGTGGCCGTGCTGCTGACTGCCGGAAGTGAGGATAGAGCACCGCAAGCTCTTTTAGCAGCACACTCATCGACCAGCCATCAAAGACAATATGGTGGAATATCAGCAGGCTGACCGTATTCGCGTGCCCTGCTGCATCCTGATACTGATAGACGGCGGCCCGAAGCGGCAGTTCCCGCGTCAAATCGACAGGTTGCCGTAAGGCCTTTTGCAGAGAAGCAGCATATTCTTCTTCTGTCACCGTATAAACGGGCACCGGCAACTCCCGGTCGCTGACCAGTTGGTAAGCTTCTCCCTCCTGATCCTGCTGTATCAGGCTACGTAATACCTGATGGCGAGACACTATCGCCTGCAGGCTTTGAATAAAGGCGTGGCAATCCACATCGGCCGAAAGCCGCAGCAGAACCGGCGACAGATAATGCGTGGCCCCGCCAGACAGCTGTTGCACAAACCACAGTCGCGATTGCTGGAAAGACAAGGGTGCGGTTTGGCATCCGGTTGCCAGGATTTTTTCCTCCGGCTCATTCTGCTCGTGTTGAGCAATATAGCGGCTAAGCATAGCCACCGTTGGATATTGATTCAGCGTGAGCGCAGAGACATTAACACCCAGCTGTTTGTAGATTTCATGGCAGAGTTTAATCGCCAGAATAGAGTTCCCACCCATACGGTAAAAGTGATCGTCTGTACCCGCATGGCTGTTTAACAACCGGTTAAACAGTGCCAGCAACTGGCTTTCCAGGGGCGTGTTCGGTGCGCGAAAAGGCTGGCTCTGATCGATCGGTGTCGGTTCGGGTAACGCACGATAATCTGTCTTCCGGCTCACCGTAAGCGGGATCGCCGGGATCGCCATCATCGCGCCAGGCACCATATAATGCGGCAGTTGAGTACCCAGTTGCCAATTGACCTCTTGCGGCGTCAGACTGCTACCGGGGGCTAAAACGAACCAGGCCAACAGCTGCGGTGACGGTTCGCTACGCGCTGCGACCACGGCTTCGGCAATTCCCGGCAGATTGCGCATCACCGATTCAATTTCACCTAACTCAATGCGATAACCGTTGATTTTCACCTGTTGATCTTTACGCCCACAATACTCCAGGCTGCCGTCCGGCAGACGGCGCACCCGATCGCCCGTACGATAAAGACGCCGATAGTCCGTTTCCTGATGGAACGGATTATCAGTAAACATGCGGGCCGTCAGCTCAGGCTGACCAAGATAGCCACGAGCCAGGCCGACGCCAGCAAGGTACAGCTCACCTTCAACACCCAGTGGCAGCAGATTGAAGTGTTCATCCACCACATAGCACCGCATATTAGCGATTGTCTGACCGATATTGCGGGCGCCGTTGTGGTGATAAAGATTGACACTCACGCTGACCGACGCTTCGGTGGGACCATACAGATTGGCAACCCTCAGACCGCAGTCAAGATAGTGATCCAGCACGTCCTGCGAAGTGGACTCTCCACCTACGCCAAGATAACGAACCGAGTCTGGAAAGGTGGGTTTGGTGCTGAGTAGTGCGGGGGGAAGGAAGCAGAAATTGATCTGCCATTCAGCCATTTTCCCGATAAGTAATGCCAGATCCAGACGCTGATCTTCACTGGCAATACACAGACAGTGGCCATGACTGAGCGCGACAAAGACCTCAAATACATGGGCATCGAATGCGAATGTCGCAAATTGCAGGCAGTTCAGACGATGATATTCGCTGGCCAGCATCCGCTGGGTATGCCCCCGGATCATATTCACGGCGCCACGGTGTTCACACAGCGTGCCTTTTGGTCGCCCTGTCGTACCGGAAGTATAAATAACATAAGCCAGCTGTCGGCTGTCCAGCTCAGGCAGTGCCGTATTTTCAGGCAACGACGTCTCGGTTATTTGCCGATCAATCAGCAAGCAGTAACTGTCCGGCGCATTTTGTAAAACAGCCTCCTGCAGCGTTGCCTGCGTCAGGATCAACGGACTGTTCACATCCTGTAAGATACAGGCCAGCCGCTGCATGGGCGCGTGCGGATCTAAAGGCACATAGGCCGCCCCTGCCTTCAGGATCGCCAGCATGCCCACAACGGCAGCGACACTCCGATGCAGATACAGCGGGATCAGGGTGTCAGCGGACATTTCCCGATTGCAAATACGCCGATATTCTGCACGTATTTGCCGGGCCAGATGGTTACTGCGCTGCTCAAGCACACGATAACTTATCGCTTCCCGCTCATCCTTCAGTGCAATACGCTCAGGGTGAAGGCGGCAATGTTTTTCAACTCCGGTCAGCAAAGTGTCCGATGAAACTGGCAGAGAGTTATTGCTGAGATAGTGATCCTGCAAACGCTGTTCCTGCTGCGGAGTGAGGCAGGAGAGCGTGGATATCGGTCGTTCAGGCTCACTGAGGGCCGTTCGTAACAAAAAGAGATATTGCTCCGTCAGTTCAAGCATTTGCGTCTCGTCGAACAGATCCGATTTGTATCTCAGTCTGAAATCGAAAGCATTCTGGGCCTGTTGATATTCAAGCAGAAGTTCAGAACCCGCCAGGTCAATATTAAAACGGTTATTAACGCTGACCCGGCAACCGTCCAGGTTCAGCGGTAAGTCTTTCAGAAAGGCCTGAGTAAAATTAACATTGAGTTGCTGGATCTCGCTTTGACTGAGTATGTCATAAGTGGGTAATTTTGTGTGTCGTAATTTTCCAGAAGCCCTGAGCTTTTTTGTATAATTCAACGTATCCAGATATAAGCTGGAAAAAGTGGCTTGTGGTAACAAGCAAAGAGGAAAAACAGCCGTATTGACCTGAGCACCATAATAAAGTCCTTCCCCTCCTTCTGCAGCAACGGGATAGCCAATATATACCGTTCTCTGCTCAGATTGCCGGGCAATTAAGAGTGCCCAGAGTGTTTTGAAAATCAGGAAAGGGTTAGCATATTTCACGCCCATTTTAAGGCGATGCCATTCTGAAAGTGACAGGCTGAACCTCACCTCATCCGACGATGACGAATGTGGTAATGGCGTCCGAATACGGGGAAGATCAACGCGAGGGGGACAATCCACCAGTAATTCTCGCCAAAAAGACTGAGAGTTAAACTCCTGCTTTAACGTTGATACATCAATGTCGTATTGTTTATAAAGTTGCTGCATCCTGGTCAGGCTATGCTGCGTCACTGGCTGAGTCTGCGGCCCCTGATTATAGTAACGGGAAAGAGCATCATAAAATTCCTGACCGGAAAGACCATCGATAAGAACATGATGTAACACGGCAATAAAATTATATCTCTTAGGCCCTGTCTCAATTAAATAAAAGCGGCAAAGAGGGCCCTCCCTGAGGTCAAACGGCGCGCAGACCAGAGAGGCAATATCTTCAGATGAATCAATCAGTTCAAGCACCGCTGTCTTTTGTGACTTAACCCAATGAAGATGCTCATGTTCATCACTCAATACATGATGAAACAAAATATAGTCGTGTACGACTCCCTGCACAGCATCGTATAACCTTTTTATATCCAGTTCACCTTCAATGACCTGATCAAGTAACATATTGTAATCAGATGATTGTGGGTTAAGAACATACTCATTCCAGAACATTCGGGTATACGGTGAGACAGTTATCAAATCCATTGATTTATTCCTTTTACATGATGTTTTTAAATACCCTACAGATGAAAAACCTTTTAATCCGGCCTCAAACAACAATACTAAAAGTCAACACTTAAAATAATTTGAGATGTGAGTTCTTTATTGTCAGAAAATGAGAAAGACTGTCTGAGTAAAATTAATATGAAATCCATTCTTTCAAACAATCACACACTGCATTGAGAAGGAGATACCATCAGTACCTTTCCCTTAACAATTTAACCTCGATAGGATTATAAGTACATCCGTTTTATTTCCAGACAATTTTTCAGTCTGCATTTTTAATCCATTTTCCGATGTTATTCAGGAAGAAAAACATTCAGTGATTTATAAGGCCGCGCACCGCTGTCATTCGTCAATCCGCGCTCTGCGAGTTTCCGCTCTTCATGCAGCGTTATGAACGGATGATTCAGTCCGGTAGGTTCTGTTTAAGCGTTAGTGTACGTCTTATACGTCGTTTTTTCGGCTGGATAAATTTCAGCTTCACACCATGCCCCTCAGCGCAAATGTGTCAGAGTCTCGCGGATAAATTCCACAGGCCGGGTGTAGTTGAGTGCTTCTGGCATTGTCAGGGGGCGGGTTGCGTATCGGCCCTGAATCGCCTTATCGTCCAGCCAGAAAGTGAGGGAGCTATGGTTGATGAGGGCTTTGTTGTGGATGTGCAAAAATAAAAAAAACAACGCAGTCAGTATCATCCACTGACTGCGTTTTAACCTCTGCGCGGTCGCTGCACGCTGGCGCGATTACAACGTAAAGATCGCGTTATCGCGGCTGACGGCCACACCGTTAATATAGAGTTGGCGGCGCTCATTAGCAGGCAAAGAGATTTTCAATGCTTGCCAGGCCGGTTGGAAATGCCCTTCTCGCGTAAAGGTGATGCGCAGCGTATCCGCATCGCAAGCCAGTTCCCACTGTAGCCACAGCGCGTTCCCTTGCTGATAACGCCAGGACTCGCCGTCATCTTCAAACAGCATCCCCTTGCAGACACCGCTGCTTTTCAGCGGATACAGCTGCAGCTCACGCCGATCGTCTGCAGCCGCATCAACATGGTGTAAACGCTGGCTCAGTGGTAAACCGGCACCTGCACGCACCAGCATCGGCTGCTGCTCAAGCGGAGCATCCAGCGTGATCCATTGCCCTCCGCTGTACCACTGCTGCGTTGCAAAGTCATACCACCCCGTGGTGTTATCGGGTAGCCACAGGCGGCGCGTGCGCTGCCCGGCTTCCACCACGCTGGCCACCAATAGATCGCGACCCAGCATAAACTCATCACACTCAGCAAAAGTTTGCGCATCCTGTTCATGATCCAAAAATGTGGGGCGCAGCATGGGTTCATCATCGGCATGTGCCTGCCACAACAAGGTGTACAGATAAGGCAGCAAGCGATAGCGCAGCTCAATTGCCGCACGCACCGCGGGCGTCGCTGATGGGTACATCCAGGGCTCATTCACCGTGTGATCGTCATTCCACGAGTGAATGGTGAAACGTGGATGCATCACACCGTTTTGTACCCAACGCACAAAGAGTTCAGCATCCGGTTTATCGCCAGAGAAGCCGCCAACATCGTGTCCCACATTGTACAGACCCGAAAGACTCATCCCCAATCCCATGCGGATGTTGTAGCGTAATGTGGTCCAGTTGGTGCGGTTATCCCCGCTCCAGGTTTGCACATAACGTTGCATACCGGCACAGCCGGAACGCGAGATCAAGAATGGACGCTTTTCTGGCGCGAAGGCTTGCTGCGCCTCCATTGAGGCACGCATCATTAACAGCGGCATCACCGGGCGAATATGCTTAATGGCGATCGGTTGTCCAAACCCGTAACAACGCGCCTCGCCGTCCCACACTTCATATTCGTTGTTGTCATTCCAGGTGGAGCCAATTCCCTTCTCCAGCAGCTGCTGAGTGACATTCTGCTTCCACCAGTTCACGGTCTGCGGATGGGTAAAATCGAGGTGAGAACCTTCATCGTCCCAAAACACTGAACGCTCTGGCTGATCCTGCTCGGAATCACGGATAAACAACCTCTGCTCAGCCACTTCCGCATAGCGCGGGTGGTCCTGCAACAGGCACGGCTTGATGTTGGCCGCTAAACGCATACCCGCATCCAGAAACGCCTGACTCATCACCCTGGGCTGGGGCACCTTGTCAGTGTTCCAGTTAAAGACATAACGCTTATTGTTAATGGAGGTGTAGCCTGATGACAGCTGGAATGAATCACAGGGGATCGCATGCTCTTCGCACAGGCGAATAAAATTCATCAGTTGATGCTGAGCATCCGGTGCATCGGTGTAATGCATGGTAGAGCCGCTGTAGCCAAGGCTCCACTTTGGACCAAACAGCGTCTTGCCGGTAAGCCGCACAAACGCCCTGGTCACATCCAGCACCTGCTTGCCGGTAAACAGGTAGTAATCGATGTCCCCGCTTTCGGCCTGCCAGCGGCGATAGGGCTTGTGGTAGTTATCCAGCTCATTGCCTAAATCAAACCAGCTGCTGCTCAGGTTGTCGTAAAACAGACCAAAGCTCACCCCATTGCGGCGTGTGATGGTAAAGGGGACATGTTTATAGAGTGGATCGGTCGAACGGGCGTTATAGCCCATGGCATCCAGATTACGCATTTCATAACGCTTGCCATTACGCTGCAAATCACCGGCTTTTTCACCTAAACCGTAGTAGCGATCTTCGGGCTGTCGGCACTGATAGTGCGCAACGCCATCACCGTGCGCATTTAACAAGTAGGCACTGGTCGCACGGTCAGCGGCCAGCAGTTGCCATTCATCTTGCGCGTTGCGATAGTGCCATTCCAGCGCCAGGGGGTGACGCACCGTTACCCGCAGTTGTTCCGTGGCAACGATCAGCGCATCACCCTCTTCACGCAACGTAAAGCCCGGCAGCGAAAATCCGCTCAGATCATCGCGTTGACGCCCTTCCCAGGGAACATCGCTGCCCGGTGCGATACTCCAGGTGCGGTCCAGCGAGAACTGGCCCTGACGTTTAATGGCAACCCGAAACAGGGTAGGCTCCAGTACATACAGGCATAACACATGCTGTCCGTCTACCTTGAGCATCACTTGCTGATTGTCTGAGCCCAACAGGGACCAGTTCTTTAACGTTTTCATTGTTAGCTACTCTATTTTCAGGCGCGTTGTGTGCGACGTTGAGCAATAAAAGCAATCAGGAACACTGCGCCGATCAGGTCAAAAAAGCCCATAGCGATAAATAAAGGATTAAAGCCAATGGTGTCTGCCGTGACGCCAATCAGCAGTGAGAACAAGAAGCTGGAGATCCAGGCAAAGGAACCCCGCATACCGTTTACGGTTGCCATTTGTCCCTTATCGAATTTCTCTACCACCAGCGCACTGAGCATGCAGGAGATAATTTGGTGGCCAAAACCGCCAATCGAAATCAGCGCAATCGCCACATAGGGATCTTTCGTTATGGCGACCAGCGCCAGTGACAGCATCAGAAAAGCGCCGGTGACGGAGCTGGCGACCACCGAATTCACTTGGGTAAAACCCAATAACCGGGTATAGAGACGGGTGAGATATCCGCTGGCTGCGCTACCGAGATCGGCCGCCAGGAACGGTAGCCAGGCAAACATCGCAATCTGTTTCAAATCCATACCGAGATCTTTTGCCAGGTACAACGGCACCCAAAAGCTCAGCACACCCCATGCAGGCTCTGCCATAAAAGCGGGAATGGCGATACCGTAAAAGCGTTTGTTTTTGGAGACGGTTTTCAGGGCGGTGAAAAACGGCAGTTTCACCGCTGGCGGTTCGTTATCCTGGCGAATAAAAGCCAGCTCTTTGGCATCCAGGTTTGGGTGCTGCTCCGGGTCACGATACAACAACCACCACAGCACCACCCATGCCAATGCCAGGCCACCGGTAAATAAGAACGCCCCCTGCCAGCCAAAGGCGCTGTGGGCAAAATAGATAATTGGCGGGGCCAGCATCGCACCAATTGAGAAGCCAACACCAGCCCAACCGGCAGCAATCGGGCGCTCTTTTTTCGGGAACCATTCACCAATCACTTTGGCGTTGGCCGGTGTGGCAGCCGCTTCCGCGCCGCCCATCACAAAGCGCAAAATGGCCAGATGCAACCAACTGCCTACGCCCGCATGAAACAGACAGGCGGCGGCCCAAATGGCGGCACAGATTAAGAAGCCCATTTTCAGGCCAATCACGTCGATGAGCCAGCCGCAGATCGGCTGGAAAAAGGTGTAAGCCAGTTGGAATGCCCCGACAATCCACGAGTACTGTTCCGTGGTGATGCCCAGGCTGGTTTTAAGTTCGGGGGCCAGCAAGCCGAGTGAATTGCGTGTGATGTAGTTGACCGTCACACCGGCTAAAAAAAGCACCAATACCCACCAGCGTAAGTTCCGCATGATGCGCCGACTGCTGGTCGCCGCTATCCCTGGATTCAAACTGCGGTTCATCGGGTTCTCCACTTTTTATTGACATTAAGGGTTAACAAATCCGGCCGCTAATGGCATTAAATCAACGCGTTACCTGAAGCCATCACGCCCGCCTTCGTACGTGATTTGTCATGTCTTTTTGAAGGAGTGACTTCCATTCGTTGTCTCTGCCCCTCCGCCAGGAGTGAAACACAGTTCAGTAAACCGGTCGTCACTCTGATCATGCAATTGTGACCTGGTTAACCAAAATTACCTTAAAGGTTGACATCAGACGCTTAAAAGCCGATTTTTAGGCCATCAGCGGTGAACCAAAAACAATAAAATCCTTAACAGGCGGTTTTGGTCAACCAATTCAATTCACTTGCAGGATGCGTAAGTGATATTTGATTCGACATTCCGGAGAGACTCACGATGAAGCAGACATGGCGCTGGTATGGCCCGAATGACCCCGTTTCACTGTCCGATGCACGCCAGGCGGGTGCCACCGGCATTGTGACCGCCCTGCATCACATTCCAAATGGCGAGGTGTGGACCGTAGAAGAGATTCTGACGCGCAAGGCCACGGTCGAAGCTGCCGGGCTTGTCTGGTCAGTGGTTGAGAGCATCCCGATTCATGAAGAGATCAAAACCCACAGCGGCGAGTGTGATAAATGGATTGCCCACTACCAGCAGTCACTGAGAAATCTGGCGCAGTGTGGCATTAAGACAGTGTGCTACAACTTTATGCCAATCCTGGATTGGACGCGTACCGACCTTGAGTATCTGCTGCCCGATGGTGCCAAGGCATTGCGCTTTGATCACATCGAGTTTGCCGTCTTTGAATTGCATATTCTGCAACGCCCGGGGGCTGAACGTGACTATACGGCTGCGGACATCGCCCAGGCCGCCGCGCGTTTTGCGACCATGAGTGACGACAGTAAAAACCGCCTGACGCGCAATATTATTGCGGGTTTACCGGGGGCAGAAGAAGGCTATACGTTGGATCAGTTCCGTGCACAGCTGGCGCGTTACGCAGGTATTGGTAAACCACAGCTGCGTGAGAATTTTGCCGCCTTCCTGCGTGCCATCATTCCGGTTGCCGAAGAGGTCGGTGTGCGCATGGCGGTTCACCCGGATGATCCGCCGCGCCCAATCCTCGGCCTGCCACGCATTGTGTCGAACGCTGATGACCTGCAATGGATGATTGACACCATAGATAGCCCGGCCAATGGTTTTACCCTGTGTACCGGCTCCTACGGCGTTCTGGCTGAAAACGATCTGCCAGGCATGGTCAAACGCTTTGGACCGCGTATTTATTTTGCGCATCTCCGTTCGACAAAACGTGAAGAACATCCGCATACCTTTCACGAAGCGGCCCACCTGGGCGGTGATGTCGACATGTTTGCCGTGATTAAAGCCATCGCTGAAGAAGAGCAGCGTCGCCGCACGGCCGGTCAGGAAGACTTGATTCCGATGCGCCCGGATCACGGGCATCAGATACTTGACGATCTGCATAAAAAAACCAACCCTGGCTACTCGGCAATTGGTCGATTGAAAGGATTAGCGGAAATTCGCGGCGTTGAAATGGCGATCCATCGCGCCTGTTTCTGATCGCGCGCTTCTCGGGGCAGCGCAGGCTGCCTCTGCGTTTTGTCACCGGAGTGTTCATGGATAACATTTTTACTCACCCTGCCCTGAAAATTGCGCCCCCCGCCTGGGACAGTTCACGCCTGCAACCGCGCATCGTGCATCTGGGCTGTGGGGCGTTTCACCGTGCGCATCAGGCGCTGTACCAGCACCACTTATTAGCGAGCAGTGATTGCGACTGGGGAATTTGCGAAGTCAATCTGATGTCTGCCAGCGGCCAGTTGCTGGTTGAGAACTTACGCCAACAGCAGTTGCAGTATTGCGTGGCAGAAAAAGGAGCTGACAGCACGGCGTTGCAGATTGTCGCCGCCGTGAAAGAGGCTCTGCACCCTGCACTGGATGGCTGCGAGGGGGTTTTGCGCGCCCTGACGCGTCCACAAGCGGCGATTGTCTCACTGACCATCACCGAAAAAGGGTACTGCACGCAGGCAGCCACCGGTGAACTCGACCTGACACACCCGCTGATTGAACACGATCTGGCGCACCCCGCTACGCCCAAATCCGCTATCGGCTACCTCGTTGAAGCGCTGCGCCTGCGCCGTGAACAGCAGTTACCGCCGTTTACCGTCTTGTCATGTGACAACCTGCGGGAAAACGGACACGTGGCACGCACTGCGGTACTCGGGTTTGCCGAAGCGCTCGATCCTGCGCTGGCCGCATGGATTAAGCAGCATGTCAGCTTTCCCTGTACTATGGTGGACCGCATCGTGCCCGCCGTGACAGCGGAATCCCAGCAAGAGATAGCAGCGCTGCTCGGGGTGAACGATCCCTGTGCACTGGCTTGCGAGCCCTTCCGCCAGTGGGTTATCGAAGATAACTTCGTCAGCGGTCGACCCGAATGGGATCGCGTGGGCGTCCAGTTTGTCACTGACGTTGCCCCGTTTGAATTGATGAAACTGCGGATGCTGAATGGCAGCCATTCATTTCTGGCCTATCTGGGCTATCTCGGTGGCTTTCACACCATCGCAGAAACCATGCAACATCCCGCCTATCGCCAGGCAGCCCTGACCCTGATGATGGCTGAGCAGGCCCCCACCCTGTCTTTGCCGGCGGAAATCAATCTGCAAGAGTATGCCGAACAGTTGATCGCGCGATTCAGCAATCCTTCTCTGCATCACCGCACCTGGCAAATCGCCATGGACGGCAGCCAGAAATTGCCACAGCGCTTACTGGATTCGGTGCGCCACCATCTGAATGCCGGGACGGACTATCGCCACCTGGCGTTGGGTATCGCAGGCTGGATGCGCTATGTGCTGGCACGCGATGAACAAGGCGCGGCCATAGATGTGGTTGACCCACTATCGGCCACCTTAACAGAGATCAATGCGCGTGCACCCGAAGGCGACGCACGCGTCACGGCCCTGTTGGCTATTGAGGCTATTTTCGGCACCGACTTGCCCGCCAATACTTCGTTTGTTGCCACGCTGCAGCACACCTATCAACAACTTTGCCAACGGGGTGCCCGCGCGGCAGTCGAGTCACTTAATCAGGGAGTACGCTGATGCACCACTTTATGGACGACGATTTTTTGCTGCAAACGGAGACGGCTCGCCGTTTGTATCATGACTACGCGGCACCGATGCCGATTTACGATTATCACTGCCACTTGAATCCGCAAGATATCGCTCAGGATCGCCATTTCGACAATCTGGGGCAGATTTGGCTGGAAGGAGATCACTACAAATGGCGCGCCCTGCGGGCGGCCGGAGTCGAGGAGTCACTGATCACCGGTAAACAAACCGCAGATTACGATAAGTATATGGCCTGGGCACACACCGTGCCAAAGACGCTGGGGAATCCTCTGTATCACTGGACGCACCTGGAATTACGTCGCCCTTTCGGGATAACCAACACTCTGTTTGGCCCGGAAACCGCACCCGCCATCTGGACCCGCTGCGCCGAGCAGTTATCCACACCGATGTTTTCCGCGCGCGGTATTATGCAGCAAATGAACGTCCGCATGGTGGGCACAACCGATGACCCGGTGGACAGTCTGCAATACCATCGGCAGATAGCCAATGACAGCAATATCGATATCGAGGTCGCCCCCAGTTGGCGGCCCGATCGCGTGTTTAAAATTGAGCTGGAAGGATTTGCCCCTTATCTGACCCGTTTGGAAGCAGCAACGGATGTGGCGATTGACAGTTTTGACGCCTTGCGGCGCGCTTTGACCCTGCGTCTCGATCACTTCGCGGCGCACGGTTGCCGTGCAGCCGATCACGGCATTGAAACACTGCGCTATGCGCCGGTACCCGACGACAGCGTGCTGGACGCTTTATTACTGAAACGCCGCAGCGGCGAGACGCTGCACGAGCAAGAGATAGCGCAGTTCACAACCGCCGTGCTGGTGTGGCTGGGCCGCCAGTACGCGCAACGTGGCTGGGTGATGCAGTTGCATATTGGCGCCATTCGCAATAACAACACCCGCATGTTCCAGCAGTTGGGTGCCGACAGCGGATTCGATTCCATCGGTGATAACAACATTGCCTGGCCGCTGTCGCGCCTGCTCGATAGCATGGACTGTCACGATCAATTGCCTAAAACCATCCTGTACTGCCTGAATCCACGCGATAACGAAGTGCTGGCTACCCTGGCAGGAAATTTCTCGGGCGCGGGTATCGCCGGCAAAGTGCAGTTGGGTTCAGGCTGGTGGTTTAACGATCAGCGTGATGGTATGTTACGCCAGTTAGAACAAGTGTCCCAGTTAGGTCTGTTGAGCCAGTTTGTCGGCATGCTGACAGATTCACGCAGCTTTTTATCCTACACTCGTCATGAATATTTCCGCCGTATCCTGTGTAATCTGTTAGGACAATGGGTGAAAGAAGGCATCGTCCCCGACGATGAAAAGCTGTTAGGCCACATGGTGCAGGATATTTGTTTTCACAACGCTGAGCGTTTTTTCAGGCTACCCTCAGCATAAGGGCGCGATGCGCGCCTGTGCATACCGGGACTATTCTTACAGACTGATTTCAGTATGTTATAGTATCGGCTTCTGAAGCGAGGGCATCAGAGGCTTTCACTCATATCATCCGTAGAACGAGCGTTATGAAAACACAGGTTTCGCCGCAGCGGCCCTATCAGGAAGTTGGGGCAATGCTGCGTAACATGATTACGCAAAAACAGTATGCGGTGGGTGATCGTCTGCCGCCTGAACGCGAAATTGCCGATATGCTGAATGTGACGCGCACGCTGGTGCGCGAAGCTCTGATCATGCTGGAGCTGGAAGGCCTGATTGAAGTCCGGCGCGGCGCGGGAATTTACGTGATTAACGACAGCACTATTCAGCCCACACCGCCCAGTGCCAGCAACGCCGCTGGTCCCTTTGAGTTGTTGCAGGCCCGCCAGTTGCTGGAAAGTAACATTGCTGAATTTGCGGCGCTGCAGGCAACGCGGGAAGACATTTTCAAAATGCGCCAGGCGCTCGATTTGGAAGAGAAAGAGCTGGCGTCCGGTGCGGTTAATGAGAGTGAAAACGGTGACCGTAACTTCCACCTGGCGATCGCCGAAGCCACGCATAACAGCATGCTGGTCGAGTTGTTTAAACAGTCGTGGCAATGGCGTGAAGACAACGTGATGTGGGGCCAATTGCACCGCCATCTGGTCAACACGGATTACCGTAAGCAGTGGCTGGGCGATCATAAAAAGATCCTCGCCAGCCTGATTAAAAAAGATGCGCGCGGCGCGAAATTAGCGATGTGGCAGCATCTGGAAAACGTTAAGCAGCGCCTGCTGGAGTTTTCTGACGTCGATGATATTGATTTTGACGGTTATCTGTTTGACTCCTGGCCACTGCAAAGCGCCAGCAGCGAAGAGACCTGACCGGCTCCCCGTTGACTCAACCTGACGATGGCATCATTCTGTAATATGTGACGATCTTGCTTTTGCCCCTGATTTCTTAAGCGCTCCAGGGATGATTTTTTCATCAGTGTTTTTACGAACCTCGATACGCTCGGTAAGATAAAGCTCAACCAATTGTTGTATCGTCAGCACTGGCGCTTATGGCTCTCTTCTAACAACCGGTGTTTCTCTTCTTTAAGCTCAGTGGCAGGACAACGACCATCATTTCTGATTTGCTTCCGTTCATGCAATCTGACTCAGGCCATTGCATAAGAAGTTTGCGGGAGGCTTCCCTTTTTTAGCTGTGACAGCCTATTGGTCACTGGGCTGGTATAGTGGTGAGAAACAATCTTAATAGCCCTGACACCGCAGTCAACGCGCAAACTTCGCTGGTATTCAGACTTGTTTTATCTGCCGACTTCATCGTTTCTGTCGCTCAGGATGATAACGGTTTACCAGCTTGTTCGCCCGTCATACATGCTCCGTTTTATGACCAACCGCTTGATTTTTAGAGGCTGATATCAATTTTCAGTGTAGCAAGTGTAAGTTGTCCCCTTTAGGGGTGAAATGATACTTTAGCCAATATAACTGCCTGCCCCTCCCGCTACATTTTCAAACAGGATTGAGTGGTTTTTAATGAGACACAGTGATACCCAATGATGACAATGAAAATCATAATCAATTTTAAATTCAATGGATTGAAACGGTAACGTTATGACTACCACCGAAAAACTCGATTCTCACACCCCAATGATGCATTGGTGTGTTAATGCTGATTATTAAAGATTATTTTCCACCAGATAATAAAAACTACATTTTAACCTACACTTTTGTAACTATCTGATTTTAAGAATATTGCTTGCTGTACTCATCCAGCGTTATACTCCCTCTGTTTTCCCATCCTTCTAATAACACAGGGCATCGCCATGAGCCGATACCATGTATCCAGCAGTGAAGGCCAGTATGAGAAAGACTCTGGCGAGCAGATTTTGGCTAATAAGCTGGGGATCGCGACTTCTGATGAGATGGATGAGGCTGAACTTGTCCTGTTAGAACAACTCTACCAGTCTGTTTTTGAAGAACATTTCCCGGAAGGACAGCTCAGCGTCGCCATGCTAAAACACTGGCATCGCCGCTGGTTAGGTAACATCTACGAGTGGGCTGGACAAGAAAGAGCGGTTAATATCAGCAAAGGCGGCTTTATGTTTGCCCCTTCAGCGCAGTTGCCGAAACTGCTGAACGAATTCGATACCAAATATCTTGCTCATTTCACGCCATGTAGCGGCATGGACGAAGAACAACTCATCACCGCTATCGCCATCGCCCATGTAGAGCTGATACTTATCCATCCATTCAGAGAGGGAAACGGGCGCCTGTCGCGACTGCTAGCCGACGTGATGGCCGTTCAGGGAGGATACAAACCACTGGATTATCAAAGCTGGGAGCAAAACAAAACCCAGTATATCTCGGCTATCCATGCAGGCGTATCAATGAACTACGAGCCGATGAGACACTGGGTCAGTGAAGCACTAAGAAGGGATTAAACAGCAAGACGTAAATAGGAGAACTTTTTACGTGTCGCTTCAAGCGATGCTTCGATCTTCGCAGATGACTGCCCCGTCTCAACAGCTGTTGAAGTTGCTACCGAGCGAACGATGTCAGCGCGAGATGGCTTAGCGTAGCTTGCCTGAGTTTTTTTGTTGTTTTTCATAATTACTCCTGAAAAGCAGAATCTGGGCTGAAACACATCGTTCAAACAGTATACCAAAATTTCTACGCAAATTCACATCAAGCCCTGTCAAAAAACTCACTTATCGGGCAAGCCCTTTAAGCAATATGACCTGCTCCCCATTGATTAACACACGACGATATTAGTAATGTCTTCATCAGCAACATGAGGACAACCCATGAAGAAGCGTTTTTCCGACGAACAGATCATCAGTATGATCCGCGAAGCCGAAGCCGGGGTAACGAAATCTTCTTAAAATTCAACAACGAGTGAAGATTTTCCAATTATTCTTCCTGAGTTACCGTCAATCACGCAGACAACTTAACACAATCAAAATGATGCTATCATTTTGATTGCATTTTTTCACTTTGCAGTTAAGATGTAGGAAAGACTGATACTAGAAGTGTAAATTGTGATTGAAGAACTGAATTATGCTCAACGCGAACGCTTGGCATACATTGATTTTTGTTTGGAATACTTTGGACAGGTTTCTCGAACGGAATTAATAGAAAAGTTTCAAACTGGATTGGCGTCTTGTTCACGAGATTTAGCTATGTATCGCGAACTCTCGCCTACAAATGCAGTGTTAGCTCATGAGACAAAAAAGTACATACGCAGCAGTCAGTTTAAGCCGATTTTTGAACATGATCCAGAAGCAATATTAACGGCTTTGGCAAAAGGGTTTGGCGATGGAATTTCATCCAGAAAGCAACCATCTTCAGTATGTTTTGATGCGATAAGGTTGGTTCACCCTGAACCCTCTATAATTTCAGCTATCATGAGGGCGATTCATTCTGAAAAACCAATAGAATGCCAATATGAATCTATTAGCTCAGGTACAAGTACGCGTACTCTATTGCCCCATACGATCGTAAATAATGGTCATCGTTGGCATGTAAGAGCTTTCGACCGAAAATCGAAGAACTTTAGAGACTTTGTTTGTTCAAGATTTACTTATATCAAACAGCTAGATTCCAATGCATTGGAACATGAAACTCAATCTCAAGATCAAGATTGGAACAATATTATCGAACTTCAAATTATCCCAAATCCATCTCTCAGGTATTCAAAAGCAATTGAGCTTGACTACAAAATGGATAAAGGAATGCTAGCTCTCGAAGTTCGCTCAGCTCTTGCAGGTTATTTGCTTCGTCAATGGAATGTGGACTGTAGTACAAATGGAGAACTGGAAGGGACCGAATATCAGCTCAGATTGAAGAATGCCAATATTCTTCAGGGATGCTCGAGCGCCTCAGTTGCTCCGGGCTTTAAGATATTAAGTAAAGGAAATCTGTAACTTTGGAAACCATTAATGTCGAAAACGAACTGAGAGATGTGGTTAGTAGAATCATTTGTCAGGTCAATCTTGCGACGAAGCAAGGCAGGTTGGACGTAAATCTTTCGCTTGAAGATGCATTAATACCTGTATTAAAAGAGGTATTTAGCCTCCCCAGACTGGTAAACCTTAATGCTAAGCAAAAGAACTTTCCTGGAATAGACTTGGGTGATGAACATGACCGTGTTGCCTTTCAAGTCACTTCAACATCTGGGTTAGACAAGGTTAAGAAGACCTTAAATGTATTTATTGAACATGGATTTGAAAGCAATTTCGATGAGTTGTTTATTCTCATTCTCAGTGAAAAACAGAAATCCTATTCTCAAGATGCTATTGATAAAATAGTAAAAGATAAATTCGAATTTGACGCCAAGCATCAAATCATCGATTTATCCGACATTCTAGCCAAAATAACATCCTTACGATTACCCGCCCAAAAAAGAGTTTTACACGAACTAAAGTTAATACTTGGTGATATAGATGGCTATCTCCAATATACAGACACCAAAGCTCCTGAACAAAAAACGCTCACCACTAATCTTGCAAAAATAACATTTCCTGACGAAGTTTTTATCGCAGAAGTTAGCATTAATTTTGAAGAAACCTTAAAGCGAGCAAGGAATGAGTTAGATTTCAAGAAGCGTCGTCACAACAAAAAAACTTTAGTTAGATTAGCAATGGTATTAAATGGCGCTATGTCGGATGGTTGGACTTTTCATGAAGGAAAGCTCTTTTCATTTGTCAATCCAGAATTCGATAGCTCATTAAGTCAATTGATTCATATTGATACTATTGAATCAATCCAAACAATCGAACTGCTAGAATCAGAGTTTGAGGAATATCGAAATATTGTAAAAGAACTACTAAAAAACTCTTTCAAAGGTGAACTTGCAGACTTAAATGTTCAGTTCAACTATTTAGAAAACTGTTTTTACTTTTTACCTGAACATGAAGAAGATGAAGTTAGGAAAATTGAATGGATTGGGAAAAAGAAAGCAATAAGAACAGTATTCGAGAAAAAAATGAACTCGAGAAATCCGGAAAAAGTTCTTTATTTTAAGCATATAAGCTTCAATTTATCATTTATCAATATTGGCCGTGATTGGTATTGTTTAATTGTTCCCAGTTGGCTTTATACATACAATCGTTATAAAAAATCTTTAGGGCATGATAAATTTCTTTCAAAACAAAAACAATTAGATACTTCTGGAACAGTCAGAAATATCACGCGATTTATCGCCTTCTTTCTAAACTCCGAACTTGATAAGAAAAACTCCCCTCTTCGTGTTTCACAACTCGAAATACTGGAGTGCGAATACCCTGACTTTGAAACCGACGAAGAAATGGAGGATAACTCTGATGAAAGTTAAAGTATTGGCAGAGCCAAGTCTTGAGTTTGGGAAAGGGACTCATATATGTCCGAGGGCTGGAATTGAAAGACTCGGTGTATACGACAAAAAAGATGAATTCAGAAAATCAGAATTAAGGCTGGGCATTGTTGGTCGAGGCGAAGGCGTAGATAAATTGGATGTCTGGCTAGACAAATGTCGAGTTGGAATACTTCCAAAAGAGTCTAATCTTGCAAACTTATTTAAGGGGTTTGGTGGCTTTACCGACTCTTATGGTTTTTATTCGAAGCTACTTTCATCACCAGCTTATACAAGGTCATTACAAAAATCTAGCTTGAATAAGATCAGCTCCATTAAAGCAAGAGAGGATAGAGTCAATGCCGCTGTTGATCTATTTTATGACCAAATTAGATTTTTAACAGAAAACCGCGCTATTGATGTAATAATTTGTGTTATTCCTGATGATTTATTTGAGTCCGTGACAAAAAATACCGGAAAAAGCACTGATGACGACGACCAAATCGAAGTTTATATGGAGCACAATTTTAGAAGGATGATAAAAGCAAAAACGATGCATTTAGGTGTGCCGTTACAGCTTGTTATTGAAAATACAATTGACGATTCCAGAGCATCTCGTGGTCAACAGGATGATGCGACTAAAGCGTGGAATTTTAGCACCGCTTTGTATTACAAAGGAAATCGTACTGTACCTTGGAGACTCGTAGAGAACACATATAAGCCTAGATCATGTTATGTGGGTATCGGTTTTTATAAAAGCAGGGATGGCGAAACAATTTCAACTAGCTTGGCACAAGTATTTGATGAATTTGGTCATGGGGTTATTCTTAGGGGCAGTCCTGTCGCTTTAGACAAAACAGATCGTCGCCCATATATGTCAAAAGAACAAGCTTTTGAGTTGCTAACTAATGCCCTATCTGAATACGACAAAGCCTTAATGCAAATGCCTGCAAGAGTTGTAATTCACAAATCAAGTCAGTTTAGGCCCTCTGAAATAGAAGGGTTCAACGAAGCGCTCGAAGCGAAATCGATTCGGTCACGAGATTATGTATCAATTACTGAAGCAGACATAAGATTATTTGGCGAAACTAATTATCCACCAAAACGAGGAACATTACTGTCACTTTCGGAATCAGAAGGGCTCCTCTACACCAGAGGGTTTGTTGATTTCTATAAAACTTATCCTGGCATGTATATACCTAGCCCACTTAGAATTATTGTTCATGAAAATGACTCATCTTTAGAAGAACTATGCGAAGAAGTACTTGGCTTGACGAAAATGAATTGGAACAATACTCAGTTAGATGGGCGATTACCAATTACAATCGAATGCGCAAGAAAAGTAGGTGAAATTATGAAATACGTAAACGAAAATGAAAAACCACAGGTTAGTTATAGCTTTTATATGTAGCGAAATTGAGATGTATTAGTTCAGACTTAATCTGACAGTTACCGATTATTTACACAGGTATCTGTCAGATTTAGAGAAAGATTTTATCGCCTCACTTCCTATCAATCAATGTTTCAATTGACTGTTAAAAATTAGAACAATATTGGGTTGGATGTTTACTTCTTGCACAAAATTGTTCCAAAAGATTCACTGGATGGCTCTGAACACAAAAAGCTTCAGCAGCATAGTAAGCTAGTTAATTATAACAATGTTATTCAGTATTTGTAGCGAATGGTATGTTATTATCCATTACCAACTTATAATTTATGATATTTTCTATTGAGCGTTTAGAATTTATCAATTAGGGATAAATTTCAGCTAAGTAAATGACTCTCTTCAATGCTTTTTCTCAATCAACAGATATGGATGGGACCAGTCAGTGATCTCTTCATAAGAAACAAACCCATCGTGCTCCAGCGCACAAACACCCTTATGACTTGCAACGTAATCGTATACAGCCTGACTTTCCAGCCCTTGTAACATGTGCTGTAAATATCCCTGTAAAAAGAACCATTCACTTTTAGAGGTCTTCCGACATACTGAATATGTCCCCAGAAGGAGATCGCCATGCGTAAAGCAAGATTCACCGAACACCAGATTATCGCCGTTCTG
>CAJYIY010000005.1 GCA_913775305.1 uncultured Erwinia sp.
TCTTTTTGAGAAGTTTTTTCCGGCGGTTCAGACAACTTCCTGAACCTCCAACACGCTGGCCTGTAAGCCGTTGTTCCGTGTCAGTGGAGGCGCAGTATAGGGATTTTCTGGCGGCTGACAAGGGCTATTTTAAAAAACATGTTCGAGTGCCGTTTTTTTACCCAAAAATGCTTCAGAGCGCCAGTTTTTCGAGTTTTTCAAACCCGTAACGCTGTAAAACGGGCATCAATTGTACTGCCTGCTCCGTAATTTCCATGCAGTAAGCAATATTGCAATCAGCAGAAAGGGCTTCAGGCGATTCATTTTCCAGTAACCAGACGGTGCGGCGAGCAATAGCAGCTCCGGAATCGATTAACCGGGTTCCTTCCGGCAACACCTGATGTAGCTCTTCACTAATGAGGGGAAAATGCGTGCACCCCAGTACAACTGTATCTGGCGGCTCCTTCATTCGCAGCCAGGGCTGTAAAATCCGTTTCACTTCTTCGATTGCCACCGGCTTGCCGTGCAGTTTCGCTTCTGCCAGCTCTACCAGCTCCGCTGATCCCAACATTTCGGTTTTGCACTCGCTGGCAAAACGGGCCACCAGCTCGTGAGTATAAGGACGCTTTACTGTGCCGCGAGTTGCCAACAGGCCAACAATACCGTTACGGGTCAAACGCGCCGCAGGCTTGATCGCTGGCACCACTCCCACCACCGGGAAGGCAAATCGTTCACGTAATGCAGGTAGCGTAACCGTGCTGGCCGAATTACAGGCAATGACCACCAGCGCGAGAGGATAACGGCGAGTCACCGCTTCAACGATAGACACAACCCGCTCAACGATAAACGCTTCCGACTTCTCACCGTAAGGAAAGGCGACGTTATCAAAAGTGTAGAGATAATGGAGATCCGGCAATAGCTTGCGGATCTCATCATAGACTGAAAGTCCACCCACACCGGAGTCAAACACCAGCACGGTGGGACGCAGATTAGAAGGTGTAGCTACCGTTGAGGTAGTATTCCCGTCCAGGGGTTTCATAGCCATACACTGTCTCGTAGTCTTTATCGAACAGGTTGGCAATTCTACCACGAACAGTCAGGTGGGATGTGATCGGATACGACACAGCGAGATCCCAGAGGCTGACGCCGCCCATTTTCACACTCCGCTCCGGATAAACATTGAAGTCTTTATCATAACGCTGGCCGAGATAGTGATAGGTGACTGACCAGTCAAAATCATAGACCGTCCAGTCAAGCTGATACTTCACCTGCTGTTTCGCTCGGCGTAGTAAGATTTCATTGCTCGCACCGTTACGTGGGTCCACGTAATCGAAGGAAACTTCATGGCTCAGCGGGCCAGTATCAAACGAAGCCGTTGCTTCAACACCCTTGATCGTGGCTTTAGAGATGTTGTAGTAACGATATGTCGTTGGATCGCTATCAACCAGATTATCGATGTCATTACGATAACCGGAGAAATGCCACGCCACTGGACCGGTCAGCCCCTCAAATCCCGCTTCCCATTGCTTGCTCTCCTCCGGCTTCAGTTCGTCGTTGCCGTAGAAGTTGCTGTATAACTGTGACAAGTTTGGCGCTTTGAAAGCCGTACCGTAAGAGGCAATCAAACGGTAGCCTTCCACGAATTCCCAACCGGCGCTGGTCTGCCAGGTGTTATGCCAGCCAAACTGGGAGTTATCATCACCACGCACCGAACCTTCAACGGTAAAATCACCCAGGCGCTGCTGTCCGGTCAGATACAGGCCGGTATTGCGTAGCTGGGTACTGTTTGCCAGCGAGCGGGTTCCTGGCTCAGTGGTTTCCTTCTGCCAGTCGGCACCGCCGCTAACGGCCCCCTGCCCCACGCTGAAAGTATTGCCCCACTGCACATTATACTGTTTGCTTTCGTCCAGAGACGTTGCTGCACTGTAACGGCCCAGACGCGGGTCGTAGTTGTAATCCTTCACGTGACTGATACTGGCAACAAGCTGTGAGGAGTAAATCCCTTGATTAAAGCGCAGACCGGTATCCCAGGTCTGGCTGTAGAGTTGACGCGTGTCAACCAGCGCACCCGGCACGGTGGAACCTGGACTGTTGTCATAACCGGTACGATTATTAAAACCGTAGCCGCGGAAGAAACCACTGAACTGCTCGTTAATCTGATGATTTAATGCGCCGTAAAGCGTTTTGCTCATGAAGCCATCGCGGTCCGGCTGGGCTGGGCCGTAGTCGTTCGGATAATCCGCCACCACATCGAAACCACGGGTATAGGTATAATCACCAGCCAGCGTCACCTGAGTCTTTTCCCCCAGTTTTTGCTGAGTGGAACCGTTATAATTCTGGTAACGGTTTGAACCCACACCAGCTTCTGACGTCGTGCCTTCGCCTTCACGCGTGGTAATAATGTTAACCACGCCACCGATAGCATCGGAACCGTAAACAGCAGAACGGGCACCGCGGATATATTCAATACGCTGTACTAGCGCCAGCGGGATCTGGCTGATATCCACAGAGCCAGTAATACCGGCCTGGTTCAGACGAATACCGTCGATCAGTACCAGCACATGATTAGAGTTTGTGCCGCGAATAAACAGGCTGGTTTTTTGCCCCATGCCACCACTTTGCACAGCATCAACACCGGGCAAGCGACGCATCACATCACTGAGACTTTTCGCCTGCCAGCGATCGATTTCCGTACGGGTAACAACGGTGGTCGGCGCCAGGACCGTATTCACCGGCTGCTGAAAGCGATTTGCAGTAACAACCAGGGTTTCTTCATTATTTTCCTGTGCAAAACCATACTGCGCCCAGAGTGCAATTGCCGTTGCGCTAAAGGCGAACAGCAATTTATTCATTGTTGTCATTGATAAAGCATCCAAATAACCAGCAGGATGCCGCAGCCTGACGATCGATATCACGCGATGATCGTAGTAATGCGACGTGAGTCCGGCAGGTTTTCGGGCTCAGTGTCGTTAACAGGCAATGACTTCCCATCCAAAGACAGTGTCTGCTTGCGCGATTGCCAGGACATTCTATACCGCTGCGCGTCAGCTCCAGATTTTCACTGGATTCCCTTTTAACTCATGGGGAGGCCGGAAAGCGCATTTTATGTATATCAAAATTGGATGTCCAGACAGCTGGACATCCATATTATCTATTCGTTCACAACGCTGGACATCAGATGTGGAATCCCTACAATCGCCCGGCTATCTCCGCCACATATCCAGGAATCACTATGACGCCCGAACAGCTGCCCGTAGAACAATATGAAGATCAGCTTGCCGAAAAAGTAAGTCGCCTGACGTCAATGATGTCGGCCTTTAACGCGCCCGACGTTGAAATCTTTCGTTCGCCGGTCAGCCATTATCGGATGCGCGCCGAGTTCCGCGTCTGGCACGATGGCGATGACCTCTATCACATCATCTTCGATCAGCAGACACGAGAGCGGATCCGCGTTGACAGCTTTCCGGCCGCCAGCGAGCTGATCAATCGCCTGATGCCGAGGCTGCTGGCTACGCTACGTGAAACGCATATCCTGCGCTTCAAGCTGTTCCAGATTGACTACCTTTCGACACAGAGCGGTCAGGTCGTGGTATCTCTGCTGTACCACCGTAAGCTGGACGATGCCTGGCAGCAGGCCGCAGAAGAGCTGCGCGATGCGCTGCGTGCTGAAGGGTTTCATCTGCATCTGATTGGCCGCGCCACTAAAACCAAGATCTGTCTCGATCAGGATTTCGTTGATGAATGCCTGACGGTGGATGGCCGGGAAATCATTTATCGCCAGGTTGAAAACAGCTTTACTCAGCCAAACGCTGCCATGAACGTGAAAATGCTGGAGTGGGCGCTGGATACCACCCGCAATGCAAGCGGCGACCTGCTGGAACTGTACTGCGGCAACGGCAACTTCTCGCTGGCGCTGGCACGTAACTTCCGTCGGGTACTGGCCACCGAAATCGCCAAGCCTTCTGTCGCTTCGGCCCAGTACAATATTGCGGTCAATCAGATTGATAACGTACAGATCATCCGCATGGCAGCGGAAGAGTTCACGCAGGCCATGAACGGCGAAAGAAGTTTTAATCGACTGGAAGGGATCGACTTGCAGAGCTACGAGTGCGAAACCATCTTCGTGGATCCACCACGCAGCGGTCTGGACGATGAAACAGTGAAAATGGTGCAGGCTTACCCGCGCATCCTTTATATCTCCTGCAATCCAGAAACGTTGTGTAAAAACCTGGCCACGCTGTCGGCCACACATGAAGTAACTCGCCTGGCGCTGTTTGATCAGTTCCCGTATACCCACCATATGGAATGCGGCGTACTGTTGACCCGGCGTTAAACTGACAGGGCGATCGTTCGATCGCCCTGAAAATCAGCTGCTCTTACGAACCCGTAACTTGCTCACAATCCAGAACACCACAACGACCATCAGAATGGTCGGAACAAAGTTCGAACCGATATCGGGATATTCCGCCCGCACCAGTGCGCTATAAAGCAGGATACCCAGCAGGAAGAATGCCGCGGCCAGCGACGGCATCCCCTCCGGCATCGAACGATTCAGATAGCGCTGATGCAGACTCCAGACGGCAAGCCCCAGCGCCATAATCGGGAACATCGAAAAGGGTACTATCGAGCTGAAGAGCGCAGAAAAACTGCCGTTAATGGAAAGTCCGGTCAGAAACGCCAGCAGCAGCGTTCCTTTATCTCTGCCTGAAGCTAAACTCATGTCTCCACCTTTTAATCGTTGGATGCCAGCGTCACTGCGAGTCTCTCCTGCTCGCGGCGATACCAGTAATACGCCCCTTTCGAGATCATACGCAGCTGCAGTACCAGCCTTTCCTCAAGCTGGCGACGCTGTCCGGCATCAATATCCAGTGCTTCCGCACCGGCGTTAAACACTATGATGACCATCGCTTCCGCCTGCGCTTCAGTGAAGCTGCGCGGCATGCGATTTTCCACTTCCAGATAATCCGCCAGTTCAGCAATAAAATGCTGTATTTCCCGGGCTACGGCAGCACGGAAAGCGGCTGATGTCCCTGAACGCTCACGCAACAACAGGCGAAAAGCATTCGGGTTATCACCAATAAATTCCATAAAAGTCGACACGGAAGTACGAATGACGCTACCGCCTTTAGCAATACGCTGGCGCGCCTGCCGCATTAACTGTCGAAGCATCAGGCCACTTTCGTCTACCATCGTTAACCCCAGTTCATCTACATCACGAAAGTGACGATAAAATGACGTTGGGGCAATTCCCGCCTCTCTGGCCACCTCGCGCAGACTCAGGCTGGCAAAGCTACGCTCGGCACTTAACTGGCTGAATGCTGCCTCTATAAGTGACCGCCGTGTACGTTCTTTTTGCTGCGCTCTGACGCCCATTTTTGTGCCTGTTTGACCTGCAAGTGGGCACTATAGCAAAAATTTCAGCGTACAGTCGGTCAAACTTTGTGACCGCCTGTTAACCTGAAATTTTGTCCAATGATGGCAAAAAAAGCGGTAAGAATTGGGAAGTTGCCCGCTGGATGTTAGAATATGGTTGTGAAAATGTTTTATAAAATAGGACGTATTGGTATGCAACAGTCTTATGATTATGACGCCATAATTATTGGTTCAGGCCCAGGCGGTGAAGGTGCGGCAATGGGATTGGTGAAACAGGGAGCGCGTGTCGCAGTGATCGAGCGCTACCACAATATCGGCGGCGGATGTACACATTGGGGAACCATTCCGTCGAAAGCGCTGCGTCACGCCGTCAGCCGCATTATCGAGTTTAACCAGAACCCACTGTATAGCGATCATTCACGTCTGCTTCGCTCCTCCTTTGCCGACATTCTCAACCACACCGAGAGTGTTATCAGTCAGCAAACCCGTATGCGTCAGGGATTCTACGAACGGAATCACTGTGAGATGTTCCAGGGAGATGCGCGCTTCATTGATGCCAACACGATTGAAGTAGAAAGTCATGACGGCACAACCGAGCGTCTGAGCGCTGAAAAATTCGTGATTGCCTGCGGCTCACGCCCTTACCATCCGCCGGATGTCGACTTTTCCCATCCGCGGGTTTACGACAGCGATTCCATCCTCAATCTTCACCATGAACCTGGCCATGTCATTATCTACGGTGCCGGGGTCATTGGCTGTGAATACGCGTCCATCTTCCGGGGCCTGAACGTTAAAGTCGATCTGATCAACACACGCGATCGCCTGCTGGCCTTCCTCGATCAGGAAATGTCAGATTCGCTCTCTTATCACTTCTGGAACAACGGCGTCGTCATTCGCCATAACGAAGAGTTCGAAAGAATTGAAGGCGTTGAGGATGGCGTGATTATGCATCTGAAATCCGGGAAAAAACTGAAAGCGGACTGCCTGCTGTACGCTAACGGTCGCACCGGTAATACCGACACGCTGTCGCTGGAAAATGTCGGGTTGAAGGCCGATGGTCGTGGACTGCTGAAGGTCAACAGCATGTATCAGACCGCGCAGCCGCATATCTACGCAGTTGGCGATGTGATTGGCTATCCAAGCCTTGCCTCTGCCGCTTACGATCAGGGGCGCATCGCGGCACAGGCCCTGATGAAAGGCGAAGCTAACGCGCATCTGATTGAAGACATTCCAACCGGTATCTACACCATCCCGGAAATTAGCTCAGTCGGGAAAACCGAGCAGCAGCTGACGGCAATGAAAGTCCCTTATGAAGTGGGCCGCGCACAGTTTAAACATCTGGCACGTGCGCAGATCGTTGGTATGAATGTCGGCAGCCTGAAAATTCTGTTCCATCGCGAAACCAAAGAGATCCTCGGCATTCACTGCTTTGGCGAGCGGGCGGCAGAGATTATTCATATCGGTCAGGCGATTATGGAGCAGAAAAACGGTGGCAACACGATTGAGTACTTTGTGAATACCACCTTCAACTACCCGACCATGGCCGAGGCCTATCGGGTCGCGGCGCTAAACGGCTTAAATCGCCTGTTTTAAACCGCCAGTCATCACGCCCTGCATATGCGTGCGGATCGCCTCTGCCAGTTGTTCATAACGGCCGCGCAGAGGTGAACCCGGACGATAAACCAGCGCGATGGTGCGCTGCGGTTCAGGCTTATAGCACGGCAGATAGCACACGCCGTCGCGAACACGTTCTTTGGGTACGGCCAGTGCAGGCAACAAGGTAATACCACTGCCTGCCGCCACCATGTTACGTAACGTTTCCAGACTGGTCGCGCGGAAATGGGTATCCTCATCGGCTCCCGCCTGGAAGCAGAAGCCCATCGCCTGATCGCGCAGGCAGTGACCATCTTCCAGCATCAGCAGCTTTTCACCAGCCAGATCCGACATCGGTACACGGTCGCGATCGTGCCACGGGTGGTCCTGATACACGGCCAGTTTCATTGGCTCATCAAACAGCGGCACTTCGATAAACGCTTCTGACTCTTTCACCAGCGCAAGGATGGCACAGTCCAGCTTACCGCTGTCAAGTTGCGCCAGCAGCTGCTGCGTTTGCGCCTCATGCAGGTACATTTCCAGCTTGGGAAATGTTTTATGCAGTGAAGGGATAATCTGCGGCAGCAAATACGGGCCAACGGTCGGGATCAAGCCAATGTGCAGCGGGCCGGACATCGCCTCACCCTGCTGGCTGGCCATTTCCTTCAACACCTTAACTTCTCGCAGTACGGTACGCGCCTGATCCACCAGCAAAAGCCCGGCCTGGGTGAACAGCACCTTACGGCTGGTACGCTCAAGCAGCATCACGCCGAGTTCATCTTCCAGTTTGCGGATCTGCCCGCTAAGGGTCGGCTGGCTTACATGACAGGCATCCGCTGCACGACGAAAATGACGATGCTCCGCCAGCGAAACCAGATACTCAAGATCACGAATATTCATCTTATCCTCCAGTCCACGATAGTCCGTGGCGATAGATAGGATAGCAATCAACGATTAGCCCTATCAACCCTGGATCACAATAATGTGTCCGTACCCGAACAGTACACCTGACAATTTAACGATGAGGTTTTTATATGTTTGCTAATCAGGAAGGTAAATCCATCCCACAAGTCACTTTTCACACACGTCAGGGCGACAGCTGGGTCGATGTCACTACTGATGAGCTCTTCAAAGATAAAACCGTGATCGTCTTTTCTTTGCCCGGAGCCTTTACCCCAACCTGTTCGTCCAGCCATTTACCACGCTACAACGAACTGGCCGGCGTCTTTAAAAGCCACGGCGTGGACAGCATTCTCTGCGTGTCGGTTAACGACACCTTTGTGATGAACGCATGGAAGGCCGATCAGCATGCCGAACACATCAACTTTATTCCCGACGGGAATGGTGACTTTACTCGTGGCATGGAGATGCTGGTTGAGAAAGCCGATCTCGGTTTCGGCCCGCGTTCATGGCGCTATTCGATGCTGGTACGCAATGGCGTGGTGGTAAAAATGTTCGTTGAGCCGAACAAACCGGGTGACCCGTTCGAAGTCTCCGATGCCGATACCATGCTGCGCTACGTGGCGCCGGAATTTAAGGTGCAGGAGTCCGTATCGCTGTTTACCAAGCCAGGCTGCCCGTTCTGCACTAAAGCCAAGCAGATGCTGCTGGACCGCGGTATCCAGTATGAAGAAATTGTCCTGGGCCAGGATGCCACTACCGTAAGCCTGCGTGCTATGACCGGCCGCGCGACCGTGCCCCAGGTATTTATTGGCGGACGCCATATCGGCGGCAGCGATGACCTTGAGAAGTTTTTTGCCGCCTGAATGGCTGACTGAAGCGGTCTGAACGCTTTATTTTAAACCGGGGCTGTTTCGTTAAAGCCGTTAAACTGGTCAAAAAGAAGCCGCTGCCTGACGGGCAGCGGCTTTTTCATATCTTAACGCCAGGACACCATCTGGCCGCTGTGTATCATCAGCCCAGACGCTGTTTCGCTTCGGTTATTGCCAGCGAAACCTGATGTGGGGAAACGCCACCCTTAGCATTACGCTTATCCAGGCAGGACTGCAACGACAGCACCGGGTAAACATCATCGCCAATCACGCTGCTGAATTTCTGCAGGTCAGCAAGCGCCAGTGCTTCCAGCGCCACACCCTGATTGATCGCTTCCACGACTGCCTCACCAACGATATGGTGCGCTTCACGGAACGGTACGCCTTTGGCAACCAGATAATCTGCCAGCTCGGTAGAGTTTGCATAGCCCTGCTCTGCCGCCTCCTGGCAACGGGGACGTTTTACCTGAATGCCATCCAGCACCAGCGTGGCCATATGCAGGCAGTCGTACCAGGTATCCAGCGCATCGAACAGGCCTTCTTTGTCTTCCTGCATATCCTTATTGTATGCCAGCGGCAGGCCTTTCAGCGTCATGCTCATGGCGGTCAGCGCGCCCTGCACGCGGCCCACTTTGCCGCGGATTAGCTCCAGCGCATCCGGATTTTTCTTCTGCGGCATCAGTGAAGAGCCGGAAGTTACGCGGTCCGACAGCTCAACGAAGCTCGCTTCGCCAGTATTGAAAAAGATCAGGTCTTCAGCAAAACGCGACAGGTGGATCATGCCGATCGACGCATCGGACAACAGCTCCAGTACGTGGTCACGATCGGATACGGTATCCAGGCTGTTACGAGTGGCCGAGGCAAAACCCAGCCAGCCAGCCAGCTGCTCGCGATCGATCTCATACGCAGTACCGGCCAGCGCACCGCAACCCAGCGGGCTGACGTCCAGACGTTTCAGCGTATCCTGCAGACGGCTTTCGTCGCGGGCCAGCATTTCAACGTAGGCCAGGCACCAGTGCGCAAAGGTTACCGGCTGCGCGCGCTGCAAATGGGTATAACCCGGCATCACCGCGTCCTGATTCGCTTCAGCGGTGGCGATCAGCGCCTGCTGAAACTGACGGGTCGCGGCCAGCAGTTCACTCACCTGCAGTTTGCACCACAGTTTCAGGTCGGTCGCGACCTGGTCATTACGGCTACGGCCGGTGTGGAGCTTTTTACCCAGCGAACCGACCTTATCGATCAGTTTGCCTTCCACCCAGCTGTGAATATCTTCGGCGTCGCTTTCCACAATCTGCTGCGGATTTGCACGCACTTCTTCCAGCAGAACATTCAGCGCATTTTCCAGCTGCTGCTGTTCTTCTGCGGTTAATACATTGACCGTCACCAGCGCTTTGGACCAGGCAACGGAACCGATAATGTCCTGCTCTGCCAGACGATAGTCGAAGCGCAGTGAATCATTAAACAGTTTAAAACGTTGATCTGCTGCCTGCGTAAACCGCCCACCCCAAAGTGCCATGCTCAGTACTCCATTCAGAAATTATGCAAGAGGCGGCACTTATGCCGCACTCTGGAAATCATGCTGGGGCGAGGCATCCCTCGCCCACCGCTGTTAATTACTTTTTCTCGTTCAGCGCACGAATGCGTGAAGAGAGGGAGAACAGACGGATAAAGCCGCCCGCGTGACGGTGATCGTACACTTCGTCTTCGCCGAATGTAGCGAACTCTTCAGAGTACAGGCTGTTAGCCGATTTTTTCTGAATCGCGGTCACCTGACCTTTGTACAGCTGCAGTACCACCTCGCCGTTCACGTCTTCCGCCAGCGCTTCTGCTGATGCCTGCAGAGATTTACGCAGCGGCGCAAACCAGCGACCATCGTAAACCACATAAGACATCTCCAGACCCAGCTGCTCACGCCACTTGAAGCTGTCGCGATCCAAAACAAGCTGCTCAATGGCGCGCAGTGCATTAACCATGATGGTGCCACCGGGAGTTTCATAGCAGCCGCGCGATTTAATGCCGACCAGACGGTTTTCAACGATATCAATACGCCCCACTCCGTGACGAGCGCCGATCGCATTCAGTTTATCCAGGCAACCGAAAGGCGTTAACGCTTCGCCATTAACCGCAACCACACGACCCTTCTCAACGGAAATGGTCACCTGCTCAGGCTGGTCCGGCGCTTCCAGCGGATCGACAGTCCACACCCAGCAATCTTTATTCGGTGCGTTCCACGGGCTTTCCAGCACGCCGCCTTCGGTTGAGATGTGCCATGCGTTTTCATCACGGCTATAAATTTTTTCCAGTGACGCCGTGGTCGGGATATTGCGCTCTTTCAGGTAGTCCAGCAGAGCTTCACGGGAACGCAGGTTCCATTCACGCCATGGCGCAACCACTTTCAGCTGTGGGGCCAGCGCGGTATAGGTCGTTTCGAAACGGACCTGGTCGTTACCTTTACCGGTCGCACCGTGGCACAGGGCATCCGCACCCACTTTCAGCGCCAGCTCAACCTGCGCTTTGGCGATGATCGGACGCGCCATAGAAGTCCCCAGCAGATAGGTGCCTTCATAGAGCGCACCGGTTTGCAGCACCGGATAAACGTATTCACTGATGAACTCTTCACGCAGATCAACGACATGGCACTCAGATGCGCCGGACTGCAGCGCTTTCTGCTCAACGCCTTCCAGATCGCTACGTTCCTGGCCGATATCGGCCACAAAGGCAACCACTTCACAGCCGCCGTAGTTCTCTTTCAGCCAGGGAATAATCGCAGAAGTATCCAGGCCGCCGGAGTAAGCCAGTACGATTTTTTTGATGCTTTTGTCTTGCATGATAATTCCTTGAAAATATTTCTAATTAAGCGAGGATACGGGTGCCAATGGACACGCCGTTAAATAAGGTTGGCAACTGCTCAGCATGACGCCAGCTGGCGATGTCCACCGGGCGGCCCAGCGTACGGGCAGCGTCCAGCGCGGCATTCACCTTGACGATCATTCCATCGGTAATCACACCGTCGGCGATCAGCTGCCCGGCTTTTTCAGCCGTCATCTCTTCAATTCGCTGCTTATTGGCGTCGAGGATACCGCTCACGTCGGAGAGCAGAATCAAATCAGCGCCCAGCGTAGCGGCCAGCGCCGTCGCAGCCTGGTCGGCGTTGACGTTCATCAACAGGCCATCCTGAGTGATGCCGATTGAGCTGATAACCGGCAGGAAACCTGCGTCCAGCAGCGTAGTAATCAGCACCGGCGAGCCCGGAGTAGCCTGTCCCACATGACCAAGTTCTTCATCAAACTGAGCAACATTAACACTTCCGCCGTCGCCCAGACACAGGCCTACGGCATCAATACCGTGTTTTTTCGACCAGGCGAGCAGCGTTTTATTCGCCGTACCCGCCAGCGCACCGGTGATGATATCGATCTGGTCGGCAGGCGTAACACGCAGGCCATTTTTCTTTTTGACCGGCAGGGACAGCTTGTTCATCAGTTCATCCACCAGGCAGCCGCCGCCGTGCACAATCAGCAGCTGACGCGAGTAGGTAGCACGATAGCTCACCAGCGCATCGAACAGACGCGCCAGCGCCTCTTCACTATCCAGTAGCACACCACCCAGTTTGATAATTAACGGATTGGTCATCAGAGAGTAACTCGCTTTAAATATGTGACTACGTTGCCGAATGCGGTTATGTTCACGTTGGCTGTCCGAGCCAATGGTGGAAAAATTATCGGTTTCCATCCGCACGTCATTAATGTATTTTTATTCACTATTACTGCATTAATATTGATACTATCCTAACTCAAGGACTGTCAACAGTGAAGACAAAATTACCACCTTTTATTGAGATATACCGCCAGCTGATTGCTACGCCATCAATCAGCGCCACCGACAGTGCGCTCGATCAGAGTAATGAAACTTTAATCAATTTGCTTGCGGGCTGGTTCCGCGATCTTGGCTTTACGGTAGAAGTGCAGCCCGTTCCCGGAACGCGCAATAAATTCAATATGTTAGCAAAAAGTGGTCTTGGCGCAGGCGGACTGCTGCTGGCAGGCCACACTGACACCGTGCCTTTTGATGATGGCCGCTGGACGCGTGACCCCTTTACCCTGACCGAGCACGATAACAAACTGTATGGACTGGGTACCGCCGATATGAAAGGCTTTTTTGCCTTCATCTTAGATACGCTGCGTGAAGTTGATGTGTCCGTGCTGAAAAAACCGCTGTATATCCTGGCAACAGCGGATGAAGAAACCACCATGGCCGGTGCCAAGTTCTTCTCTGAAACTACCAGCCTGCGTCCTGACTGCGCGATCATCGGCGAGCCAACGTCCCTGAAGCCGGTGCGTGCCCATAAAGGCCATATCTCCAACGTGATTCGTATACAGGGCCAGTCCGGCCACTCCAGCGATCCGGCACGCGGTGTTAACGCCATCGAGCTGATGCATGAATCCATTACCCATCTGATGGAACTGCGTAACACGCTAAAAAAACGTTACAACCACAATGGCTTCGCCATTCCTTATCCCACCATGAACTTCGGCCATATCAGCGGCGGCGATGCGGCAAACCGTATCTGTGCCTGCTGTGAACTGCATATGGATATTCGCCCTCTGCCAGGTCTGACACTGAGCGAACTTGACGGTTTACTGAATGAAGCCCTGGCACCCGTCAGCGCGCGCTGGCCGGGTCGCCTGACGGTGAGTGAGCTGCACCCGCCGATTCCAGGCTATGAGTGCCCGCGTGAGCATCAGCTGGTCAAGGTCGTGGAGAAACTGCTCGGCACCGAGACCGAAGTGGTGAACTACTGTACTGAAGCGCCATTTATTCAGGAAATCTGTCCAACGCTGGTTCTGGGTCCCGGCTCGATTAACCAGGCGCACCAGCCGGATGAATTTATTGATACCGCATTTATTAAACCGACCCGCGAACTGATCGCACAGGTTGTGCATCATTTTTGCTACCACTGAGCTGAGAAACGGGGCATTCAACTACGAAAACAGTTGTTTGCCTCTGATTTCGATTATTCGGGACGATAAGAATAACTTATCCCGCTCCGGTGTAATTAAATTTCATAAATTCTCGTTATTTAGCGGCACGTTCCGGCAAAGTTAAGTCAATTGACGAATGGTTATTAACGTGGCTAGATAAAAGACTGAGTTATACCCACAAGGGTGAAATAAAGTTACAAGTACAAGAAAGAGGGTGTCAGGGGTCATATGAACGAACAATATTCCGCAATGCGAAGTAATGTCAGTATGCTCGGCAAGCTGCTCGGGGATACCATCAAGGATGCGCTGGGAGAGAACATTCTCGATCGGGTGGAGGCTATCCGTAAGCTCTCTAAGTCATCACGTGCGGGAAATGATGCCCACCGTCAGGAGCTGTTATCAACGCTGCAAAACCTGTCTAACGATGAACTACTGCCGGTGGCTCGCGCTTTCAGTCAGTTCCTGAATCTGACCAACGTTGCCGAGCAGTACCACACCATTTCGCCAAACGGCGAGGGGGCAAATCATCCGGAAATGCTGGCGAAAACGTTTGAACGCCTTAAACAGCAGCCGGACCTGACTGAGGCTAACATTCGCGATGCCATTCAGTCCCTGTCGCTGGAATTAGTTCTGACCGCACACCCCACGGAAATCACCCGCCGTACGCTGATCCACAAACTGGTTGAGGTGAACAACTGCCTTAAACAGCTGGATCACAACGATCTTTCTGACTATGACCGTGCGCAAATCATGCGCCGCCTGCGCCAGCTGGTTGCCCAGGCCTGGCATACCGATGAAATTCGTAAATACCGCCCGTCCCCCGTTGACGAAGCCAAATGGGGTTTTGCGGTTGTCGAAAACAGCCTGTGGGAAGGTGTACCTCAATTCCTGCGTGAGTTAAACGAGCAGGTTGAAGCGGCCTTCGGCTATACGCTGCCGGTTGACTTCGTTCCGGTGCAGTTCACCTCCTGGATGGGCGGTGACCGTGACGGCAATCCGAACGTGACCGCCGATATTACCCGCCATGTGCTGCAGCTGAGCCGCTGGAAAGCCACCGATCTGTTCCTGCGCGATATCGCCGTGCTGATTTCTGAGCTGTCGATGTCCGAATGTACTCCGGAAGTCCGCGAGCTGTGCGGCAATCCGGAAGCGCTGGAGCCGTACCGCGAGATTATGAAAAATCTCCGCACCCAGTTGACCAGTACGCAAGCCTATCTGGCGCGACGTCTGAAAGGCGAACGTTTACCGCGTCCGGCAGACTTGCTGATCTCTAACGATCAGCTATGGGACCCACTCTACACCTGCTATCAGTCCCTGCAGGCCTGCGGAATGGGTATTATTGCCAACGGTCAGCTGCTGGATACGATGCGTCGCGTGAAGTGCTTTGGCGTTCCGCTGGTGCGCATCGACCTGCGTCAGGAGAGTACCCGCCACACCGAAGCTATCGCTGAAATCACCCGTTACCTGGGCCTGGGCGACTACGAAAGCTGGTCAGAATCCGACAAACAGGCCTTCCTGATCCGCGAACTGAATTCCAAACGTCCACTGCTGCCGCGCAACTGGGAACCCAGCGCCGACACCAAAGAGGTGCTGGATACCTGTCGCGTTGCCGCCGATGTACCTAAAGGTTCGATTGCTGCTTATGTGATTTCGATGGCCAAAACGCCGTCTGACGTCCTGGCAGTCCACCTGCTGCTGAAAGAAGCCGGTATCCCTTATACCATGCCGGTTGCTCCGCTGTTTGAAACCCTCGACGACCTGAACAATGCTAACGATGTGATGAGCCAGCTGCTGAATATCGACTGGTATCGCGGCATTATTCAGGGCAAGCAGATGGTGATGATTGGCTATTCCGACTCCGCCAAAGACGCGGGTGTGATGGCTGCCAGCTGGGCACAGTACCAGGCGCAGGATGCGCTGATCAAAACCTGTGAAAAAGCCGGGATTACCCTGACGCTGTTCCACGGACGCGGCGGCAGTATTGGTCGCGGCGGTGCCCCTGCGCACGCAGCCCTGCTGTCTCAGCCTCCGGGCAGCCTGAAAGGCGGCCTGCGCGTCACCGAACAGGGCGAGATGATCCGCTTTAAGTTTGGTCTGCCGGAAGTCACCATCAGCAGCCTGTCGCTTTACACCGGCGCAATCCTGGAAGCCAACCTGCAGCCACCACCGGAGCCAAAAGCCGAATGGCGCTGCATTATGGATCAGCTTTCCGATGTGTCCTGTAAAATGTATCGCGGCTACGTGCGCGAGCATGCTGACTTCGTCCCTTACTTCCGCTCGGCCACGCCGGAGCTGGAGCTGGCTAAACTCCCGCTGGGTTCGCGCCCGGCGAAACGCCGTCCGACCGGCGGTGTGGAGTCGCTGCGCGCCATTCCGTGGATCTTTGCCTGGACGCAGAACCGCCTGATGCTACCCGCCTGGCTGGGTGCGGGTGCCGGTTTGCGGAAGGCAATGGAAGAAGGTCATCAGGAACAGCTGGAAACCATGTGCCGTGACTGGCCGTTCTTCTCAACCCGCCTGGGCATGCTGGAGATGGTGTTCTCTAAAGCAGACCTGTGGCTGGCGGAATACTACGATCAGCGTCTGGTGGATGAGTCTCTGTGGCCGCTGGGCAAGCAGCTGCGTGACCAGCTGGATTCCGATATCAAAGCGGTGCTGACCATCGCCAACGACTCGCATCTGATGGCCGACCAGCCGTGGATCGCCGAATCCATCGCGCTGCGTAACGTCTATACTGACCCGCTGAACGTGCTGCAGGCCGAACTGCTGCACCGTTCACGCCAGCAGGAAGCCAACGGTGGCGAAGTGGATGCGCATGTTGAACAGGCGCTGATGGTCACTATTGCTGGCGTGGCGGCCGGTATGCGTAATACCGGCTAGGTGACACGGGCGGGAATACCCGCCCGATCTGTTGCATCGCCAGTTTATAAACGGGACGCCTGGCGTCCTGTTTTTTTGACTGATGAAACCCTAACGCCAGAGGTATCAGGCCGCCGCCACACAGGGCCGCACGCCCAGTGTATGACAGATGGCGTAACTCATCTCAGCGCGGTTCAGCGTGTAGAAGTGAAAGTCTTTCACTCCTTCACGGCTCAGGATTTTCACCATATCCATCGCGATATTGGCACCCACCATTTTACGCGTCTCGGCATCGTCATCCAGCCCTTCAAACATGCTGGTCATCCAGCCCGGTACGCGCACATTGGTCATGGCGGCAAAGCGCTGCAGCTGCCTGAAGTTAGATACCGGCAGAATGCCGGGCACGATCTCAACATCAATCCCGGTAGACACGCAGCGATCGCGGAAGCGCAGATAGCTTTCCACATCAAAGAAGAACTGAGTAATCGCCCGATTCGCACCGGCATCAACTTTACGCTTCAGGTTAATCAGATCAGCCTGGGCGCTTTTTGCTTCAGGATGCACTTCCGGGTAGGCCGCAACGGAAATATCAAAATCCCCCACCTCTTTCAGCAGAGCCACCAGGTCTGCGCCGAACATTTCAGGCTTGCCGCTGCCCGCAGGCAGATCGCCACGCAGGGCAACGATATGGCGTATACCGCTATTCCAGTAATCCTGCGCGATGGTACGCAGCTCTTCACGGGTCGCATCAATGCAGGTCAAATGCGGCGCCGCTTCCAGACCGGTACGATCTTTAATCCCTTTAATAATGCTGTGCGTGCGGTCACGCTCGCCGGAGTTCGCCCCATAGGTGACGGAAACAAACTTCGGCCTGAGGCTGCTCAAACGATCGATGGCGCTCCAGAGGGTATTTTCCATTTCAGTGGTACGCGGCGGGAAGAACTCAAAGGAGACATTAATCTGCCCGTTGATTTCGGCCAGACTCTGGTTCAGTGCTTCGCGCTGATTCGCATGGAAAAAACTCATACCCGTCACCTCATCGATCGCAGTAGGTTCTGATGTTTTTAAACGTCTATCCATTTAGACGTCCAGACATTCAAACTGACTCAAGTTGGTTATTCAGTCAACAGCTTTATAAGCCTGTGACCTGACAAATTCTCAACGGAGATGAGGGAAATTCATGACGCGGAGGAGGCCTGCCCGGCAAGCATTAGCCACAAAAAAGCGTTAAACCACACGTTATGTCCATCGGCATGGTTGAGAACGGGTATCTGCATGCTTTAGCGTCGCCGGGTAACCGCTCTCTCACAACCAATGTAAAGGATTTACATGGCAAATTTAATTTATGCGACGATAACCGGTCAACAGCAGGGTCTGATTTCGGCCGGGTGCTCAACCCTCGATTCGATCGGTAATAAATTTCAGTCCGGTCATGAAGATGAGATGTTTATCTACGAACTGATAAATCATATGACCAGGGAGCAGCATGTTACCCTGCATCCATTGGAAATAAGAAAACCCATTGATAAGTCCACCCCGCTGCTGGCTTTAGCAATGAATCAGAACGAACAGTTAACCTGCCTGTTCAACTTTTACCGCACGTCCGTATCAGGCGGGATTGAGCAGTATTTCAAAATCAGGTTATCGGAAGCGACCATCAGCGACCTGCGTTTTTACTACCCCAACTCGCTAACTCACAACGACGTTCAGGCGCAGGAGAGCGTTTCCTTTAAATATGCCACCATCTCCTGGGAGCACCTGCTGGCCGGGACCAGTGCCTACAGTCTGTGGAACGACAGAGTATATTGAGATGGCCACCTCTGCGATTGCACATCTGAAATATGACCTGGATAACTACGCCTCTGCACTGAGGCGTACCGCAACCTTAGCCGCGTCATTTTTTATTGAAAGCCCGCTGATCCGCTTCGAGTATCTGAAGGAGGTTGAAGACGATCTCAATGAGGCTAACCGCCGATTTCATGCCACCTTTGACCCCAATGAAAAAATTCGCATCGTCAATGAGGTTAAAGCCGATGCCGAACTGACGGAAAGAGAGTATCAACTACTCCGTCAGGGTAGCTATACCAAATATCTGGTCACAGATATTTTTGAAGATCAGGGGGTAATAAAATATGCCAAAATTACCGGCGGGGTTGTGGCGGGTATAGTTCAGACGGTGGGGGGAGCATCGATGTTCAAATTAGGCAGAGAACTAAATCAGAGGTATCTATCCGGACTTGGCATTGTGCTGATAGCACACGGAGCGAACAATGTGTTTGAGTCACTATCACCAGTTTTATATGAAGACCAACAATTACATTCAGGCTATGTCAGAAAACTTTATCGTCAAGCGGCAAAGATTGTGGGATTAAATCGCGATCAAGGTGACCTGGCCTATGGAGTCAGCGACTTTACCATCACTGCATTCTCTTCAGTCAGGGGACTAAAACTCAAAAAAAATATTAACAGCCTGATACCCAAGAGATGGTTTCAAACGCCCGGAACTGGCAGGTTATTTCGCTACACCAACAAAGATTATGTACCCAAATGGGAGACCAGGTCTCCACCGATGAAAATCCTTATGGGCAGTGCATTAGCCTATAAAGCCACGATATTATTGACTAACCACGGCTATATTTATGATGGTGAATAAAATTTAACCGCCAACTATCTGCGGTGGTTTTATTTTATACCGCCGCATTCTTAATCTAAGCAGTGATAATTTAATCGTGAGTATGATATCCACACCCCAGGCACGGGAACAAACAAAAAACTTACAGCACACTGGAAAAAAGCAAATAAACAACATAGCGGCACCGTCAGCAACCCCATCCTTTAAATAAGTATAAGTAATTGCAAATACCAACAAAACATACATCCAAAAAAAACCGCTACTAATTAAGTCTGCAATTAGCAGGATAAAAAGCTCAAATGACTCATCCTCAGTCACTTTCTGCTCTCGCCCATAAACAATACGTTTTTTACTCAGATACTGCGTTTTTAACCTTAACAGCTCTCTTAACGTAAAACCGTTAGTCAAAATCAATTTTCGTGCATCCATGCCAATAATCTCTCTGAAAATAAACCTGTTATTCAGGCCGCTCTAATCATCCATAACCTGTGGTGGACTGATACTGTACCACCGCATCCTCAATCTCAGAAAAATCATTTTCAGAATGGTTAAAACATTCAAACCAGATTGCTTCTTTCTTTTTAAAAGGCCATACCAGACGAGACCAGCGAAAGAAAAGGTTATTATCCACCCGCCATCAAACCCCTTATCTAATATATGACCAAAAAACATAAAAAAGAATATCCCATAAAAGATAAAAATCCCGCTACTGATTAAGTCTGCAATTAGCAGGATAAAAAACTCAAAGGATTCATCCTCCGTCACTTTCTGCTCTCGCCCATAAACAATCCGTTTTTTACTCAGATACTGCGTTTTTAACCTAAACAGCTCTCTTAACGTAAAACCGTTAGTCAAAATCAATTTTCGTGCATCCATGCCCGTAGCCTGCCTGATAATCCATAAAATTATCAGGCTATTCTAGCTAAACGGGCAGGATTTGAACAGTTACAGCAGCTGGGCCAGACGGTTAAGATCGGACTGAATAGCCCCTGCGGTCACATCGCGCCCGGCACCGGGACCGCGGATCACCAGCGGGTTATCACGATACCAGCGGCTCTCGATGGCGAAGACATTATCACACGGCAGCAGGGCCGCCAGCGGATGGTCCGGCCGGACGGCTTCCACGCCGACGCGCGCTTTGCCGTTAGCATCAAAACGCGCCACGTAGCGCAGTACCAGCCCCATTTCCTGTGCCGCTTCGTAGCGCTGCAGCATCTGCTCATTGAGCGCGTCGCCGTTTTCAAAGAAATGGTCAACGGAACCGGCCTGGCAGCCCGCAGGCACCAGCGACTCCACACGAACCTGATCCGGTTCGATGTCGTAACCGGCTTCACGCGCCAGGATCACCAGCTTGCGCATAACATCCTGACCGGAAAGATCAACGCGCGGATCCGGCTCGGTCAGCCCCTGTTGCCACGCCTGGTCAACCAGTTCAGTAAACGGCACAGTGCCGTCAAACTGCAAAAACAGCCAGGAAAGCGTACCGGAGAAGATCCCGCTGATGGCAAGGATGCTGTCGCCGCTTTCACGCAGGTCACGCACCGTATGGTTAACCGGCAGCCCGGCCCCAACCGTGGCGTTATACAGCCACTGACGCCCGGTTTTCGCAAAGGCATCGCGGATTTGGCGATAGGCGTTACTGCTCGATGCGCCTGCCACCTTATTCGCACCAATGACGTGGAAACCATAGCTGGCGAAATCCAGATACTGTGCGGCCAGTGATTCACTGGCGGTCACGTCCAGCACCACCAGGTCGTCGAAAGGATGCTCACGCATCCACAGAAACAGCGATTCCTGATCCTGTTCTACCGCTTCCTCGCCAAAGAAAGCCAGTGCCCGACTGGCTTCCAGGCCCTCGTAGCTCAACAGGCTGCGGCGGCTGTCCACCACGCCCGCCAGAATAAATTCAAAACCGGTGCGGGCAGAGAGCGTCTCCTGCTCACGCGCGAACAGTTCCAGCCAGCGCGAGCCAATATTACCTTTACCAAACAGCACCAGCCCAATGCGCTTCTCCGCTCGAAACAGCGTCTGGTGCAGGCCGCGGATCAAATGCTCGGTAGGACCCACGCGCAGCACCGCCACCAGACTGATCCCCTCTTCCGACTGCCAGATAAACTCAACCGGCTGGTCCTTCATCTGCTGCCAGAAACGGTGGCTGTGGAGCGGATTACGGCAGACACCCGCCCCCACCATCGCCACCAGCGCCATCCCTTCCCGCAGCTGAAGTCGACCCGGCAACGCCGCGTCCTGTAGCAGCGTCAGCGCGCTGTTAACCACTTCGGAGGTGTAGCAAAGCTGCAGCAGGTTACGGTCGGCATGCACACCCGTTGCCAGCGGTCGCAGCTGGGCGCGTTTTAACAGCTGATCGATCTCTTTATACAGCGTGGCGAAGTCATGGTGAGGTGGAACAGTAAACTCGATCAGGCAGACATCATCATGGCTGGTCACTATGCGAGCCCCGGTCCCGGAAGCCAGCACCCGCTCAATTCGGGTTGAGCCCTGTTCTGGCTGATAGCTACAGCGCAGCTGCAGATCGATATCACTGTTAGATACCGGTTGCAGGGTACGCGCATGCAACACCGGTGCGGCCAGTCGTGCCAGCTCGCTGGCCTCGTCCAGACGCAGCAGCGGCAGCAGACAGGCATCCTTTACTTTGCGCGGGTCAGCACTGTATACCCCGGCCACGTCGCTCCAGATCGTCACCCGCGACACGCCGGCCAGCGAACCAATCTGCGTTGCCGAATAGTCACTGCCGTTACGCCCCAGCAGCACCGTTTCTCCGGCATCGTTGGCGCAGATAAATCCGGTGACCACCAGACGCTGTGAAGGCCGCTGGGCGATAAGCTGTTGAAGCAGCAGCCGCGACTTGCCTTCGTCCACCTGCGGCTGCGCTGCACGTTCGGCGCGCAGAAAATCGCGCGCATCCAGCCAGCTGGCGTCAATATCGCGCTGCTTCAGCACGGCCGACATAAGCCGTGCTGACCAGATTTCACCGTGCCCGACCACTTCCGCATAAGTCATATCGTTTACCGGGCCGTCGAGCAGCGCGGCGAGTTTTTCCAGATCGTGAATAAACTCAGCAATGAGCGGGGCGGCAATTTCCGGCGGCAGCAGGCTGCTGATCAGCTCGCTCTGATAACGACGCAGCGCCTGCTGTACCTGGTGCGCAGACAGTCGATCGCTCTGACTCAGTTTGAGCCAGCTGATCAGCTGGTTAGTGGTGCTGCCCGCCGCCGAAACCACCATCAGGTCGCCCGGCTGGCTGTACTCCGCCATAATACCGGCAACGCGCTGATAGCATTTAGCATCCGCCAGGCTACTGCCGCCAAATTTGTGCAACTGCCGTGAACTGCCCACCTCTGCCACTGCTGAATAACTCATGCTTACCTCTTGGCCGCAATCTGGAATGCCTTATCCAGATCGGCAATTAAATCTTCGTGATCCTCAATGCCCACCGAAATACGTAGCAACGTCTCGGAAATACCTGCCGCGGCACGGGCTTCTGCCGACATTCCGGCATGCGTCATCGTTGCCGTATGCGATATCAGGCTTTCCACGCCGCCCAGCGACTCCGCCAGGGTAAACAGCTCAAGCGCTTTGAGGAAACGACGCAGCGTTGCTTCGTCGCCATCAAATTCAAAGCTTAACATCGCACCAAAGCCTTTCTGCTGCTTCACTGCAAACTGATGTCCTGCGTTTTCCGGCAAAGAAGGATGATACAACTTTTTCACCAGCGGTTGTTGTTTCAGATATTCTACAATCGCCAGCGCATTACGCTGTGCTGCCGCAATACGCGGATTGAGCGTGCGAAGGCCGCGCAGCAGCAGGTAGCTGTCAAACGCCGCGCCGGTCACGCCGATATTATTCGCCCACCACGCCAGCTCGGTCGCATGCTGCGGATCTTTTGCAATCACCGCACCGGCAACCACGTCGGAGTGACCGTTGAGATATTTGGTGCAGGAATGGATTACAAGATCCGCACCCAGCGCCAGCGGATTCTGCAATGCCGGACTCAGGAAGGTATTATCCACCACGCTGATTGCACCGGCTTCTTTTGCCGCCTGACAGATCGACGCAATATCCACCACCCGCAGCAGCGGGTTGCTCGGGCTTTCCACCAGCACCAGCTTAGGTTTTTCCGCCAGTGCCGCCTGAAGCGCGGCGTCATCACCCTGATCGACAAACTTCACGCGATAGGCGCCACGTTTGCTCAGGCTGTCAAACAGACGATAGCTGCCGCCGTAACAGTCGTGCGGGGCAACCAGCAGATCGCCCGGTTTCAGGAATACGGTGCAAACCAGGTGAACCGCTGCCATACCGGTATTAGTCAGTACAGCGCCCACACCGCCTTCCAGCTCTGCCAGCGCACGCTGCACCACATCACGGGTCGGATTACCACGGCGCGAATAGTCGTGAGCGCGCGGCTCGTTGAAATCGAGAAAGTTATAGGTGCTGGAAAGGTGAATCGGTGGGACAACGCAGCCATATTGTTCGTCATCATTCAATCCGCTGCGTACTGCGATGGTTGCCTGTTTACGCGTCATGGTGCATAAATTCCTGCTAATAAGAAAGAAGAGCTATAGAGTAAACAGGGCACCTATAGACGTCAATACATCTGGACATCTAAATGTCTTTGCGTATAGATTGAGCAATGAGCCAATAACCGCTAAAATTATGCCGATATCCCCTACAAAAAGTTGTGTTATCGCAGTGTGGTGGAGACTAACTTCGGGCATAATTAGCCGAATTTCGGCATTTCTCATTTAAATTTTGATAATAGCTAAGGTACCCCATGGCTGAATGGAACGGCGAATATATCAGCCCTTACGCTGAACACGGTAAAAAAAGCGAACAGGTAAAGAAGATCACGGTATCTATTCCGTTGAAAGTTCTGAAGATTTTGACTGATGAGCGTACCCGCCGCCAGGTCAACAACTTGCGTCATGCCACTAACAGTGAACTGCTGTGTGAGGCATTCCTGCATGCCTTTACCGGCCAGCCTCTGCCTGATGATGTGGATCTGCGCAAAGAACGTAGCGACGAGATCCCTGAAGAAGCAAAAGCGATAATGCGCGAAATGGGTGTCGATCCTGACACCTGGGAATATTAATCCTGCGCAAACAGTTCGGTTATCCGGTCGAGTACCCGATTTAAAATTGGGTGCCCGGCCTGCCCCGGCTGCCAGATGGCGACCATCGTATGCACTATCCCGCTATTTCCCATTTCGGTTTCCACTCGCTCAATCTGACGGTTCCTTCCCTCTATCGCGTGGAGTGGCAGAAAAGCCCAGCCGGCCCCCTTCTCTAGCAGAGATTCCAGCAGCATGGCATCATTCACGAACTGCACGCGATCGGCGATCTGCAGGCGACGCGCCAGGTGTTCCTCCAGCCCTTTGTTCGGGATCAGCTGATTGCAGGCGGCTAACGACAGCTGACTGACGGGCCGGTGCACAAACAGCTCCGGGCTGGCATAGACTCCCAGTTCAATACTGCCGACCGCGCGCCACTTAAAGTGTTCGCTTACCGACTGGTTTACCGCCTGATAGATTCCAATGTCGCTTTCGCCTTTTAACAGCGCCTGCTCGGCATCCTGGCGATCCTGATAGTAAAGATTCAGCTGAACCCCCTGCTCGCGGCATTCATCCGCCAGCGTGCACAGCAGCGCGCGCGGAGTAAAAATGTCGTAGCTGAGGGTCAGCGATTGCGGTGGCTGTTTCTGCTGCTGCATCGCCAGATAGCTGAATGCCTCAGCTTCGTGCAAAAACAGCCTTGCCCGTCGATAAAGCAGGCTCCCACGCTCGGTCAGGGCAAACGGCCGACAGTGGCGATCGAAGAGCGCATAGCCTAAATCCTGCTCCAGATAGTCCAGTAGTTCGCTGACGGTAGTGCGGTCTTTTTTCATTCGCTTAGCGGCGTGCGTGATGCTGCCAGACTCCACCACGCAGGCAAACGCTTCGACTTGCGCCAGAGAAAAATGAATTGCCATAGGCTTCCTGCATTAAAGAAGTTACGGGGGGAAATTCCCTCAGTCGCTGACTCTTCCCTTTTAAGCACTCTGGTTATGCTGAAAGCCAGTGAGCAAAAGGAGGAAAGAATGAACAGTAAAGTATCCCGCCTGGTCGCCGTGGCGATGGGGGCAACGTTAACCGTCACGGCAATCAGCAGCGCCAACGCCTGTACCCGCGCGTTTATGAACACATATCCGGGCTATATGATCAGCGCCCGCAATCTTGATTTCTTCGGCCCGGTCGATCCTTCCCTGGTGATCACCCCGAAAGGCGTTAAGCATACCGGCAGCGATGGGCCGGGCGCGAAGCAGTGGGAAACACGCTACGGCAGTGTAGTCATTTACGCCGACGGTGTTTTTCCAATGGATGGCATGAATGAGAAAGGGCTGGCCGGACACACGCAGTACTACACCAACGGTAAACAGGTTCAGGCGAACAATCAGGACAAGCCAGAGCTGGAGAGCCGCGCATGGCTTAGCTACTTACTGGACAATTACGCCACGGTTGATGAGGCAGTGAAGGGGTTACAGGATGTACGTCTGGTCGCCAAAAAGCTGGCAATTGACTACGCATCAGACACAAAACATATCGCACTGGAAGACGTTACGGGCGATTCAGCGATTATTGAAATCGATAACGGTAAGGTCAACATTTATCACAACCGCCAGTATCGGGTGATGACCAACCCACCGTCATACGATCGTCAGCTGGAAAATCTGAAGAAATACCAGGGCGTCAATGGAAATCCTCTTCCCGGCACGCAGAGCGCGGAAGATCGTTTTGTTCGCGCCAGCATCGGCGTGAAAAATATCCCGCAGCCGGATAATAAAGCGCAGGCGCAGGGATTTATTCTTTCGGTGATGAACAACGCGGCTTTCCCGATCAACTACCCGGACGCCAGCGATCCGATGGTCAAAGCGGTCACCGATGCGTACGCGAAATATTCGAAAAATCCAGAAGAGAATAAGGGCACAGCGACCTACTGGACGACCATTGCCGACCTCAGTCACGGCGAATATCACTTCAAATCGGTCTTCGCGCCGTCAGAAGTGATGGTGAAACTGAAGGAGATTAACTTCTCCGTGGGTCAGCCGGTGAAGCGTATCGATCATTTGCAGAACTATGCGCAACAGGGCTGGCAGGGTAACGTGCTGCAATACGCCACCGCATCCTGATTTTATCGACAAAAAAACCAGCCTGAGCTGGTTTTTTTGTTCGTGCATCCGAAACGTTGGCCGTTTCCGACCGGCTGCTTATTTGCTGCCAGGGATGCTGAAACGCTTGTTGAAGCGGTCAACACGTCCACCGGTAGCAACATCACGCTGCTTGCCAGTGTAGAACGGGTGACATTCGCCACAAACGTCCAGGTTCAGATCGCGACCCGTAGTAGAACGAGTTTTGATTTCGTTACCGCAAGAACATTTCGCAGTAATTTCAACGTAATTTGGGTGAATACCTTTTTTCATGGGAAACCTCAGTTAAGGCCGTGTCGCTCTCCCGCGCCAGGAATTTTCCTGCGCCGGCACCACACGAAGATTAATAGTCAGTGATATGCCCAAACATTAAATGTCAGGGTCATCGTGATAGAAAATGCCGTATCAACGGCGGCGAACTATACAGAAATTAACCGCACGCTGCAATCGGATCCGCACATTGCGGACGACACAGTGTACACTAAATGGCCCTGTTTTTCACCCGGATGAAGCCATGCCCGTTGTTCAGGTCGCACTGCCCGTTCCACTTGCCCGCAACTTTGATTATTTGTTGCCTTCCCACCTCAGCCCTGCCGTTCCCGGTGGTCGCGTCAGCGTGCCGTTCGGCAAGCGTAAAGCGATTGGCGTGGTGGTCAGCATTGGCGAACACAGCGACTATCCTCGCGATCAGTTGAAAAGCGTGCATGAGGTACTGGACAGCGTCTCCCTCTTCCCTCCTTCTTTGTGGCATATCCTGCTGTGGGCAGCGGATTATTATCATTACCCGCTGGGTGAGGTGCTGTTTCATGCCATACCGGTGCTGCTGCGCCAGGGAAAAGCGGCGGAAGAGGCGCCGCTCTGGCAGTGGACGATCACGGAACAGGGCCGCGCTACGCCGCCGGAAAGCCTGAAACGCGCGCCTAAACAACAGCAGGCGCTGGCCGCGCTTCGCCAGCGGACGCTGTATCGCCATGAGGTCAGCCAGCACGACATCACCGATGCAACGCTGCAGGCATTAAGGGTCAAAGGATTGTGCGAACTCCACTCGGCCCCCCGCACAATGCGCGACTGGCGCGAGACGTTTGCCGTCAGCGGTGAACGCCTGCGGTTGAATACAGAACAGGCCACGGCAGTTGGCGCGATTCACAGTGCCGACGATCGCTTTTCCGCCTGGCTTCTGGACGGGATCACCGGTTCAGGCAAAACCGAAGTCTATCTCAGCGTACTGGAAAATATTCTGGCTAAGGGGCGTCAGGCGCTGGTACTGGTGCCGGAAATTGGCCTGACTCCACAGACTATCGCCCGTTTCCGTGAACGTTTTAACGCGCCGGTGGAGGTTCTGCACTCCGGGCTGAATGACAGCGAGCGTCTGGCGGTTTGGCTGCGCGCCCGCAGCGGTGAAACGGCGATTGTGATTGGAACCCGATCGGCGCTGTTCACGCCATTTGCCCGCCTGGGTGCGATTGTCATTGATGAAGAACACGACGGCTCGTACAAACAGCAGGAGGGCTGGCGTTACCACGCCCGTGACCTGTCGGTACTGCGTGCCAGACAGGAAGATATTCCCGTGGTAATGGGGTCCGCGACGCCGGCGCTGGAAACGCTGCACAATGTACAGCTGGGCAAATATCATCGGCTCAGCCTCAGCAAACGTGCCGGAAATGCCACGCGTGCCACTCAACTGTTGATCGACCTGAAAGGCGTGAAGCTTCAGGGCGGATTATCTCCGCTGCTGATCAAGAAAATAGGGGAGCACTTAAAAGCCGACAATCAGGTCCTGCTGTTCCTCAATCGCCGGGGTTATTCCCCTACGCTGCTGTGCCATGAATGCGGATGGATTGCCGAATGTCAGCGTTGTGACCGCTACTACACGCTGCACCAGAACCAGCGACAGCTGCGCTGCCATCACTGCGACAGCCAGCGCCCCATCCCCCATCAATGTCCTCAGTGCGGCTCAACGCATCTGGTGCCCGTCGGTTTGGGCACGGAACAGCTGGAGCATAACCTCAGCGCACTCTTCCCTAATGTGCCGCTGTCGCGCATCGATCGGGACACCACCAGCCGAAAAGGCGCGCTGGAACAGCAGCTGGCGGAAGTGCATCGTGGCGGTGCACGGATTCTCGTCGGCACCCAGATGCTGGCCAAAGGACACCATTTCCCGGACGTTACGCTGGTTTCCCTGCTCGACGTCGACGGCGCACTGTTCTCAGCCGATTTCCGCTCTGCCGAACGCTTTGCCCAGCTCTATACCCAGGTCGCAGGGCGAGCAGGACGGGCAGGAAAACAGGGTGAAGTGCTGTTACAAACCCATCACCCGGACCACCCTTTACTGCAAACCCTGCTGAAGCAGGGATATGATGCCTTTGCCAGGCAGGCGCTGAACGAGCGTAAAAATGTGTTTCTGCCGCCGTTTACCAGCCATGCGCTGTTTCGCGCGGAAGATCACGATAATCAGCAGGCTTCCCTGTTTCTCCAGCAGCTTCGCAATCTGCTGGAAGCCAGCCCGCTGAATGATGACAACTTCTGGGTAATGGGGCCGGTGCCAGCTCTGCAGGCCAAACGAAGCGGTCGATACCGCTGGCAACTGCTGTTGCAGCATCCTTCTCGTGCCGTGCTGCAGCGGCTGATTAAATCCGCCTTGCCCCTTATCGGCACGCTGCCCCAGTCGCGCAAAGTAAAATGGTCGCTGGATATCGATCCCGCTGAGGGATAATTCGCATCCACCGCTCGCGGGACGTTGATCCGGATGAAGGTCGCAGAGGGAAACGTTTGCACAGCAAAGTTGCGGCCTGGATCGAAAAAAGTCGCACAAGTCACATTTTTTATGCAAATTAAGTAACGGCAGTCCGCTGCATCTGTAAAAATGCGCAATGACCATCTCATGGATACATGGTCTACCGCTGAAAGAGAATATTACCACCCGTTGGTCAGGTCAGCTTCAGCTGGCGTGAGGAGAAAAGCGTTGGAGCACAATCAAGAGACAGCAGCAGCGACCATGAAGGACGTCGCTGAAAAAGCAGGCGTATCAACGGCAACGGTCTCCCGCGCCCTGATGAACCCGGAAAAGGTCTCCGCCGCGACACGCAGTAAAGTTGAACAGGCGGTCATTGCCGTTGGTTACTCTCCGCATTCAATAACGCGCAGCACCCGGCGTAGCGAATCACGCACAATTCTGGTCATCGTGCCGGATATCTGCGATCCGTTCTTTAGTGAAATCATTCGTGGGATCGAGGTCGTTGCCGCAGATCAGGGCTATCTGGTACTGATTGGTGACTGCGCCCATCAGAACCAGCAGGAAAAATCATTCCTGAACTTGATGCTGACGCGTCAAATCGACGGCATGGTGCTGCTGGGATCGCAGCTGCCTTTTGAGGCCGGAGTGGAAGAGCAGCGCAACCTTCCGCCGATGGTGATGGCCAACGAATTTGCTCCAGAGCTTGAGCTGCCAACGGTGCATATCGACAACCTGACGGCCGCGTTCGAAGCCGTTAATCATTTGCAAAAGCTGGGCCACCGCCGCATCGCCTGCATTGCCGGGCCGGAAGATATGCCGCTGTGCCAGTATCGTCTGCAGGGCTACATTCAGGCACTGCGCCGCAACGGTATGAGTGTGGATCCCCAGTATACCGTGCGTGGTGATTTTACCTTTGACGCCGGAACGCAGGCAATGAAGAAGCTGATGTCGCTGCCAAAGCCACCCGATGCGCTGTTCTGCCACAGTGACATTATGGCGCTGGGTGCCATGTCGCAGGCGAAAAATATGGGCCTGAAAATACCCAAGGACCTGTCGATTATTGGTTTTGATGACATTGAATTATCACGCTACAGTGACCCACAGCTGACCACCGTTGCACAGCCGCGTTTTAATATTGGACGTGAAGCGATGCTACTCTTGCTGGAGCAGCTTCAGGGACGGGTGGTAAATGTTGGCTCTCGTCTACTGGATTTTGAGTTAAAAATCCGTGGCAGTACGGCACCCTCACTGCACGACGAAGATTAACATATTGTGTAACGGTCATTTTCACCAACTGAGACCTGGCGCAAAATCAGCGGATTCTTAGTAAGATCGCCGCTGGTCAAACTTCCGACCCTTAAGTAACATGACGGGCTGTAGCCGGGTACCCATCGCCGATTTTCCCCGGTCTTCTTTCATTGAAATTAACGGAACGATAGTGGCACAAAAAGATTATGTAAGCCGCGGGCGTTCGACAGGGACGCGTCGCAAGACCAACAGTCGCAGTAAAAAACGCAGCGGTAGCTCTGGCATATCAAAGTTCATGATCGTGCTGGCCGTTGCTGTCCTCGTCACCTTTGTTGGTGGCCTGTGGTTTATTGCGCACCACAAAAAAGAAGATACGCCGGTCATCACCGACCATAAAGCCATCGGCAACGTCCTGCCGCCTAAGCCTGAAGAACGCTGGCGCTACATTAAAGAGTTAGAAAATCGTCAGATTGGGGTGCCAACGCCAACGGAACCGTCATCGGGTGGAGAAGTCCACATGCAGACGCAGCTGACTAACGAACAGCGACAGCTGCTGGAGCAGATGCAGGCTGACATGCGCCAACAGCCAACGCAGCTGAATGAAGTGCCCTGGAATGAGCAAACGCCGGCTCAGCGTCAGCAGACCATTCAGCGCCAGAACCAGCTACAGCAACAGTCGCGTATGCAGCAGCAGGTTCAGCAGCAGCAGCCGGTAAGAACGCAACAGACTCAGCCGGTGCAGACTTACCAGCAGCCGACAAGAACGCAACAGACTCAGCCAGTGCAGACTTACCAGCAGCCGACAAGAACACAGTCGGCACAGCAGAACCCGCAGCAGACCGAGCGAGCAGCACCACAGCAAACTCATACCCAGCAGCGGCCAGCGCCGGTAACGTCTGTCACTCGCGAACCCACGCGGCAGCAGGAAGTGGCGGCACAGCCGAAAGCGGAGACGAAGCCGAAAGAAGCCGAAAAAGAGAAGTCGCAGCGCTGGATGGTGCAGTGTGGCTCCTTCAAAGGAACTGACCAGGCGGAGTCCGTTCGCGCTGCGCTGGCATTCGAAGGTTTCGAAAGCCGTATTACTACCGGTGGTGGCTGGAACCGCGTGGTGATTGGCCCCTACAGCAATCGCGCAGGCGCCGACAGCGCGCTGAAAAATCTGCGTGGTTCCGGCCACTCAAATTGCATTCCTCTCGCGATCGGGGGTTGAAACCCCTAAAAGCCGCCCCATATCAGTTTGCATCAGTGCCCCCGTACGCAAGGTGCGGGGACCTCACCAACTGCAACAAGGGGTAAGCCCGTGACAACAATAGTAAGTGTACGACGCAACGGCCAGGTAGTGATTGGCGGTGATGGCCAGGCTACGCTCGGCAATACCGTAATGAAAGGCAACGTTAAAAAAGTCCGTCGTCTTTACAACGATAAAGTGATCGCCGGTTT
>CAJYIY010000006.1 GCA_913775305.1 uncultured Erwinia sp.
GGTGCCGATCATGGCATCAGAGTGGCCCACCAGATATTTAGTCGCTGCCTGAATAGAGATATCCACGCCGAAATCCAGCGCGCGGAACAGGATCCCGGCCGCCCAGGTGTTATCGACCATAATAATCGCGTCTGGCGCTCTGCTGCGCACCGCCGCCACAATCGACGGAATATCCTGCACCTCCATGGTGATGGAGGCCGGAGACTCCAGGAACACCACGCGGGTATTGGGCTGTACTAAATCGGCAATTTCAGCGCCGATGCCGTGATCGAACCAGGTGGTGCTGACGTTCAGCCTGCTGAGGATTTTGGTACAAAAATCCTGAGTGGGTTCATACACGCTGCCGCTCATCAGCACATTATCGCCAGCGTTAACAAAGGCGAGAATGGCATTAGCCACGGCCGCTGCACCGCAAGGATAGAGGACGCAGCCAGCTCCGCCCTCCAGTTCGGTCATCGCCTCCTGCAGTGAAAAGTGGGTCAGGGTGCCCCGGCGACCATAAAACAGTTCGCCGTTGGCCCGCCCGGCGGTGGCGCGCTTTTTATCGGCAACGCTGTCAAATACCAGAGAAGAGGCACGCTGGATTACGCTGTTCACCGATCCCTGGGTATATCGCTTGCTGCGTCCGGCGGCCACCAGGGCCGTTTCGATCTTTTTGCTGGTCATTAAAACGATCTCCTTATTCAGTAATGGTTTTACGTTAACACGGTGTCTCCTCCTGAAGTATTCAGCCGGCAGATAAGTGATAAAATTTCACTGTGAGCGCCATCACACCCGGCAATAAGAAAAAAATTGGTCAAAAAATGACTTATAAAGTGTAAATAGTAATGAGAACTACTATCAATTCATAACGGGTTTGGTATGATCCGGATTAAATTTTTTCGCTATCAGCAATGAAATGTTGGAGACACAGCGTGACAAATAATTTGATGCAGATGGACCTTTCCGTCTGGGGCATGTACCAGCATGCAGACATCGTGGTTAAAGCCGTAATGATTGGACTGTTGTTGGCATCCGTTGTCACCTGGGCCATCTTCTTTAGCAAAACAATCGAATTGAGTTCCGCACGCCGACGTTTGAAGCGTGAGCAGCAGCAGCTGGCGAGCGTACGTTCACTGCATGAAGCATCAGAAACCAGCGTCAGTTTCACCGGCCAGAGCCTCAGCGCACTGCTGATCAAAGAAGCGGAAAACGAACTGGAGCTTTCTGCCGGTAGCGATGATAACAACGGCATTAAAGAACGTACCGGTTTTCGTCTTGAGCGCCGCATTGCCGCTTTCAGCCGCCACGCCGGGCGCGGCAACGGCTACCTCGCGACTATTGGTGCGATTGCGCCCTTTGTGGGGCTGTTCGGTACCGTTTGGGGCATTATGAACAGCTTTATCGGCATCGCACAAACCCAGACTACCAACCTGGCCGTTGTGGCTCCGGGCATCGCGGAAGCGCTGCTGGCAACCGCAATTGGTCTGGTGGCGGCGATCCCGGCGGTCGTTATCTACAACGTCTTTGCGCGTGCCATTGCCAGCTACAAAGCGTCTCTGGGCGATGTGGCGGCTCAGGTCCTGCTGTTGCAAAGCCGCGATCTTGACCTCGCCGCCAGTGAAGGCACGCATCGCGTTCAGCCGGCGCACAAACTGCGGGTAGGTTAAGCGTTATGGCCATGCGATTAAACGAGGATCTTGAAAGCAACGGTGAAATGCACGAAATCAACGTGACGCCGTTTATCGACGTGATGCTGGTGCTGCTGATTATCTTTATGGTCGCCGCGCCGCTCGCCACCGTTGACGTTCGCGTCAATCTGCCAGCCTCAACCAGTGCGCCGCAGCCGCGGCCGGAAAAACCGGTTTATCTCTCTATCAAGGCCGACAACCAGCTGTTTATCGGTAATGATGCGGTCACGCCTGAGACGCTGGTGGATACGCTGGTCAAGCAGACCGAAGGCAACAAAGAGACCACTATTTTCTTCCAGGCTGATAAGTCCGTGAATTATGAAACGCTGATGGGCGTGATGGATAAGCTGCGGCAGGCGGGTTATCTGAAGATCGGTCTGATGGGCATGGAAACCGCGTCTAAATAGCCGCTGGCGATCGCGGTTTATCGCCGCGGTTCGGGCAGCATGCCTGCAATGAAACATGAAAGCCGCCGTCTTTCCAGACGGCGGCTTTTTGTTGGATTCACGGCTGAATGCGATGGCGGACGGCCTCCGCAAAGCTTATCGCAGAGCAAGGGTTAGCTGGCAAAACAGCCCGTCCGCAAAAGCACTGATCTGCTATCAGCCATTGTCTGACTAAGAGAGCGTTATCGCCGGCTCAGACAGACGCCGAACCTGGTACTGCTTCACCAGCCGTTTAATAATCAGCGTCCCGACAAGGCCACACACTGCCGCAACGGTCAGCCACACACCGGGCATCGCCTTATCGCCGGTGGCATGAATCAGATAGCTACACACCGCGGGTGTAAAGCCGCCAAACAGCGCGGTTGCCAGACTGTAAGCCAGCGAGAACCCGGTCGCCCGAACCTCAGCGGGCATCACCTCCGCCAGATACACCACCATCGCGCCGTTATAGCTGCCGTAAAGGAAAGAGAGCCACAGCTCGGCCTCCAGCAAATGGGCAAAGCTCGGTGAACCAACCAGCCAGTGCAGTACTGGCCACGCGGTTAGGATCATCAGCACGGTAAACAGCAGCAGCAGCGGACGACGGCCGAAGCGATCGGATGCGGCACCCATCACCGGTAGCCAGAACAGATTGGAAACTCCGATGCACAGCGTCACCAGGAAGCTCTGCTTATCGCTCATCATCAATACCGTTTTGCCAAACGTTGGCGTAAAGGCCGTGATCATATAAAACATCACGGTGGTGGTCACCACCATCAGCATGCCTGCCAGCACCAGAGCCCAGTTGCGCGCCACCGAGCGGGTAATCTGCCCCATAGTGGGATGGTGTTTGCGCTGGCTGAAAGCCTCTGTTTCCTGCAGCATGCGGCGGATCCAAAACAGGAATGGCACAATCATGCAGCCAATCACAAACGGAATACGCCAGCCCCAGTCGGTCACCTCGCCCTTATCCAGCAGATGATTAAGCAGCAGCCCCAGCAGCGCGGCGAAGATCACCGCAATCTGCTGACTGCCGGACTGCCAGCTGACGTAAAATCCCTTTTTACCCTTAGGTGCAATCTCGGAGAGATACACCGACACGCCGCCCAGTTCGACCCCGGCGGAAAAGCCCTGCAGCAGGCGGCCCAGCAGGATCAGAACCGGCGCGGCCATGCCCAGCGTGGCATATCCCGGCGTCAGTGCGATAGTCAGCGTCCCGATCGCCATCAGTCCCAGCGTCAGCAGCAGCCCCTTACGGCGCCCCTGACGGTCGATATAGGAGCCGAGAATAATCGCTCCGAGCGGGCGCATCAGGAACCCGGCACCGAAGGTCATCAGCGTCAGCATCAGGGAAGCGAAGGGGTCATCGCCGGGGAAAAAGGTTTTAGCGATGGCGGTGGCGTAGTAGCCAAACACCATAAAATCGTACATTTCGAGGAAGTTACCGCTGGTAACGTTGAAAATGGTGCGGGCACCGCCTTGCCGCTGCAAGGAATTAACTGTCTGCGGGGTCATTAAACTATCCTTATGGTGATGGTCCTCCGTTTTAGCCCACCGACAAGGGTTATGATGTGATGAAGATCACCGTTGTCGGGGGAGAAATATTTATTTTGGTAACAAAAAATTAACAATAGGAATCATATTTAACAATCGCATATCCTGAGTTAAAACGAGACATCCACGGACACGGAATCCTGATAACTTCCCGCAGGGGGTGTCGTCTGGTTATTGATAATCAGCGCACGATAGTTGAAGGTTTTGGTCAGGCCATCGCTGCTGGTCGAACTGGCTGTACTGCTGTCAACGCGATCGGTGCCGGTTGGACCCCAGTAAGTGGTACCCGTGGTGCCCTTGTAAATCTGATAGGCCAGCCGATGCGATCCCGATGCCATGTAACGCTGGTTGCCCACCGCGTAGCCGCCATTGGTGATGCCGATGGTGTAGGTGCTGTTTTTGGTGCAGATCACATTCAGCGTCTTGCTGACCGTGGTGAAGCTGCTGGCCAGCGGCGCGCTGCCGAAGTCGATACCCGAAGCGGTAATGGTGGTGCAGTCGCGGGTCACGTTCATATTCAGCGAGATCGGTACATTGAAGGTGCCCTGCTGCCGGTTGCCCAGCAGGCAAAGGCCGACTAACGAAACAGAAGTACAGATGTCATAGGTGAACGACACCGTCAGGAGCACCGTATAGTTTCCCGCTGCCACCACCGCACCGGGCACCATGCGCACATAGAGCGGGACCGGGAAGCGGAACCCGGCCAGCAGCCCGATCAGGTTCAGCAGGGTGCCGCGCGACAGGACAACGCCTGAACCATTCAGCGTGACCTCGGAGGCGCAGTCAGCGTCGAGGCACACCTGCAGGGGAATGCGATCGCTGTCCAGCCCGAGTGCTCCCTGCGTGGCGCTGTAAGTAAAGGTGGCGTTGGTCAGTTTCACGGTAATTTTGTCGCTACTCAGTAAAACCACCAGCCCGGGGCCGCAGTCAAGGGTGTAGGTGCCACTTAACGTGGTTTGCGAAGTGGTTACCGCGAACGAGGTCAGGGTGCCAAAACTGGCCGTGCTGCTGGTCGGACTGATTGAACAGGCGGCCTGCGCCTGCCACGAACCGCTTATCAGCAGAATAAAGGTCAGGGAAAATAAGACTCTTTTCATGGTGTAGTTCCTGAAGGAGACGACAATGAACAAACCAGCGGACCATAGGTTACCAGCGTATCGGGCAGCGCTTTGGGCAGGGTCAGTTCGGTTTCACAGTGGCGTCCGTCCGGCGTGAGGGCGTGAATCGGATTGTGCTGCGTCAAATTATTCATCCACACGATGCCATCCCAGCCGACCACCTCCGCTGGTGGGGAGGCGCGAGTGATTGCTGTCCCCACCGGCAGCGGCTGGCCGTGTTGATCGTTGATGATTACGCTGGCGGCACGCAGCGGTTTAATCTCCATATCCAGCAGATAGCCACTCTGGCGTTTTACCGAAACGCGCTGCTCCGTGCGGTCGGTGCTGAGATTAGCGGGCAGATCGAGCGTGTCGATATCATATTTAGCGGCATAGTTTGAGGTCACGCGCGGCACCAGCAGGTAGCCTTTGCTGTTGGTCCGTCCCTGCAGCTGGTTCTCGAAGCGTACGCCAACATTCGGGTAGCCCGTTTTCACCAGCACGAAGGAGTCGGTCACCTGATTGGCGGCAAACAGCTGATTATCCATCAGCACCAGCGAGCCGTTAACCTGGCCCCATTTAGTCATGTAATCTCCGTCACCGTAGAACCCTCCGGAGGTTTCTACCTGCTGATTACGCCAGCGCAGACTGCCCTGACGGTAATCGCCGCCGCTGCTCTGATTCGCCCATGACGCATCCCAGGCGAAGCCGCCATCGCTCGGCATCGAGCGGGAAACGTTCAGGCGCTGGGAATTTTTGCCCTGTGCATCGCGTTCAATGCTCATCCCGCTGCTTATCAGGCTGGTGAGAGGTACGCTGAGCGTAATGGCACCCGCCCAGTTGTTATCCTGATTGTCGCGGCTGGCGGAGACGTAAATGCTGCTGCCGCTCCACAGCCCCCGGCTCCAGGTCAGGTTAAGCAGCCGGGTACGATCGTTATTGCCGCTGGTGATGTCGATCAGCGCCGCGCCCAGGCTGCCGTACTGATTCAGCGACAGGCTGGCACTGTACTGGGCGCTGCGGCGGCTCAGCGTGTAGACATTCTGCTCAGTGTTGTTATCGCTTTCCGCGCGCTTACGGTCACCGTACAACGCCAGGTTAGCATAGTCGCTGGATCGCAGCGTTTGCTGTACCCCAACGGAAAACAGGCCCGTGTTGTACTGATAGCCCCAGCTGTACTGATTACCGCTTTGCCCCATCATCTGACTCTGGCTGACGGAACCGTTGACCACGCCCAGCGCACCGACCCGCAGCTGACCGCCGCCGCCCAGCTGTGCCAGCGACTCTGCCGCTTCGGCGTGGCTCTCCAGCGTTAACCAGTCAGTTAAGCCATAACGGTAAGATCCGCTGGCGGTCAGCGGGCCGTAATCAAAGTTTTTCAATCCGTAATTTTCGCGCAGCGCCCCGGTGGAAATTGCATAGTCCGACAGCCCGCCCTGCAGCAGGTTACTGGCAACATAGAAAGGTAAGGTCGTCGTCACCTGGCGTCCCTGGGCATCGGTGGTGACCACCACGGCGCTGCCTGCGCCGTTCACGAACGGCAGATTGGTCATCGACCAGGGACCGGGCTGCACGCTGTGGCTACTGGTGCGGTAGCCGTTGACAAACAGATCGACCGTCGACGGAACGGCAGCCTGGCCCGAGAAGGAGGGCAAAGGATAGGTAATCAGGTCGGGTCGCAGAGAGAAGTCACGTGCCAGCTGAATACCGCCGACGCGCACGCTACTGCTCCACGGCAGGGAATCGGTAATCAAATCACCGACCCGCAGGCTCAGCGCATTATCCTCATCCTGGTTCGACCACCAGGTGTCATAGCGGATATAACCATCGTTGAGATAGGTATCGCCGGACAGCTGGCGCTGCACAAGCCCGCTCTGAGAAAACTGCCCCCAGCCACCAAACAGCCGCAGCTCGTTCCAGGCCGAAATACGACTGCCGCCACCATTAGTCTGGCTGCCGTAGAGATTGTAATTGAACAACGCACCGGTGCTGCTGTGACCGTCATGGCGTGGCCCGTTGCGGGTGGCTCCTCCAAACGTTTGCTGCGGCAGCCACTCCGGTGGCACCGTCAGCAGCAGGCGCTGCCCGCGGGGGTCATACTCGGCTTTGACGTTTTCCATTGCCGAGACATCCATCATTGTTGAGTCAATCTTCGAGCTGGGGATGCCGACCCGCATCAGATCCCCCGCGCGCATCACATAATGATCGCCCTGGAACTGAACGCTGACCACCTCACCGGTATCATAGCCGTTTAACACCAGCCCCAGCATCCAGCTTTGCGTCTCACCCGCAGAAGTCTGCACTGTCGGCGGCGGCGGCAGCGAATTCCATGTTTCGGCACCCGCTAACAGGGGCAGCAGGCAACCGCTCAGGCCGGTTAAGGTCAGTTTCAGGGGAGTTGACGCCACAAAGTCAATCCTTATCGGTTAGCGAGAACTGCGACCGCGCCAGACGGTTTTATCACTCAGCTGCGCGCTCAGCTCTGCGTTGCCCGAGGCGGGAAAACTGAGGGGGAAAATATTGCTGGAGTGCGGTAAAACGTAGCCGAGCAGGCTATCAGATACGCTGCGGCCACCGAGTACAACGTGACTCAGGCGCGCATGCCCGTTACCACTGTTGGTAATTTCGAGCGCCTGCTGACCCTCCTGATTGATCAGCCGCCAGGCCAGCTGTGGCTGACTGCTGGAAGGGCTGGCCCCTTGACCGTAAACAAACAGCGGCACGGTATAACGCATCTGAAAATTCAGCCCGGCCTGATTTTGCGCGCTGTTTTGTGGCTGTGGTGACGGGATCTCGTCAATCAGAATGCGAAATGCCTTTTCCTCATTAGCGGCAACCGGCGTTTGCTTTACCAGGCGAACCAGCTGTTTTTTCCCCGGCTCAATGCGCACCATCGGCGGGCTGGCCAGCACCTGCTGCTGGGTCTGGTACTGATCCTGGCCGTTGTTCTGCTGCCAGAGAAAGACGCGAACCTGCATCAGCGTGGTGCTGTCGCCACGATTTTCCATCCACAGCTCCGTGGCTTGATCACCGCTCGCGATTTTCGGATCGATCGGCCACAGAAGCACCGAGTTTGCCGCCCAACTGTTAAATGCAGCTAAAGACGCCAGAAGCAGACCGCCAGCTCGGCTGATGTTCGAGAGTTTCATAGTAAGGGGATCCTTTCTTCGATATAAATCACCAACTTAACGTTACCGTCAGCGTGTCGGTGTAGGTGCCGGCCCGGTTAACCCTGGGGATCTGCGCCAGGCCATAAATCGGCAAGGTAATATTGTCAGCATCGCTGTAAGCAACGGACAGAGCCGTATTCAGTGGGATTACCGTGGTATGTGCGGCATTGGCATACAGGCGGTAAGGCACCAGATCGGTATGGTCCGTGAGCTTCATATTTCGGCTGCTGTTCGCGTAGTTAACCCCGCCGTTAATACTCATCGACAGCGTGGTACCCGGCGTGCAGGCCAGGTTAAGGGTGGCGTTGTTGACAAATACGGCATCAGCCGTGGTCGCGGCAGAATTGATGCCGGGTAGGGTACCGAAATTCAACGTACCCAGTTGACTGGTGTTGGTTCCGGACACCACGCAGCCATTAACGATACTGGCTTTCACCTCAACGGCGAGCGGATTCGGCATTGACCATCCGCTGTTGCTGCCCAGCAACAGCAGCGGGATGAGCACGTGCCAGTAACATGAAACTGACTTGATGCGGTCCGGCACCATTTTTTATTTTTTATTAGTAGTTTACGGCGACATTAATCGTATCGACATAGGTGCCAATCGGTACGAGTGTGCTGTTGCCGCCGCCGATAATTTTTCCGTAGATGGTGTAGTTATCGCCGTAGGTCGCATCGGCAGTACCCAGCGGTGTTACCGTGGTGTTATTCACAATGGGTGAAGTAGACGCCGCGGAGGGATAAAGCGCGTAGGCCACGCCGCGCGTGGGATCGGTAGCACGGATCAGATAGCGAGCACCGGTTTCAGGCGCAGTGCCGTAGACGGTGGTGGGCTTGTCGTTGCTGCTGCCGGTGATCTGAAGATTGTAGTTTTCACCGGCAGTGCAGCGGACGAAAATCCCCGCCCCCTGAGAACCGCTCACCGCGGCCTGTAACGTATCGAAGGTAGCGACCTGGCTGCCGAAGTTAAGCGTACCGAAGTTAGCGTTAGTGATGGCGGGTTGTCCGTTGACCAGACAGCCAGCGGTTAAGGTCAGTGTTGCCGCGATAGTCCCGGTGGTTGCAGCAATGCCCGAGGTGGCCATCCCCATGCCAAGACCACAGCCCAGCAGAAAAAGCTTTATTTTCATAACCATTCCTTAATGATTGGAGTGAGTAAATTGCTTCTTCGCCTGATGAAATTTCGCGTAGATAACGCTGAAAAAAGTAAGGCAAAAAAATAAACAATAAAAAAATCCGACAGTTGTAGAAAAAATACTCTGTTACCTGTCTTAATAATTTAAATTAATCGAGCTCACTATATGCTGGCATTTTCCGCCTGTGAAGGTGTAAACAGAAAAAAAAATTAAGTTTTGGTTGATAAGTGAGCAATTGGCGTTTTCAGCATATTCCTGGGGCGGCGGGAGTATTTTCAAGAATTATCTTAGAGGAAGCTAGGCGAAATTTGATGGTGATGCTATGTTCACTTCGAAGCCGAGGATGATTAATAAACATAATGAATTTTAGGGAAAGTTAATAAATTACAGAGATATTACGCAGGATGCGTTCAGCTTCATTATTCTGTTTTTTTTCCTCGTCGTCGGGTTCGTCTGCCTGAAGCATCCGGGGAGCCCGCAGCGGGAAGATTCAGGCCCATGCCCACAGCTCTGAGATCGTCATATGTTATTGAGTTCCTACAACCAGTTACTTGTTATCATTTCGTTTATCGTTGCATTCCTCGCTTCCTATACCGCACTGGACATGGCCGGGCGGGTCGCAACCGCCAGCGGTAAAGTGGCTCAGCTTTGGTTGTTGGGCGGTGGGTTCGCCATGGGGATCGGCATCTGGTCGATGCACTTTATAGGCATGCTGGCAATGAACCTGCCGATGGTGATGAGCTATGACGCCACGCTAACCGTATTATCGATGATTATTGCCGTGGCGGCCTCGATCTTCGCGCTGTGGACAGTGTGCTGTGGCGAACTTCCCTGGTATCGGCTGAGCGTAGGTGCGGTGATCATGGGGTCTGGGGTCGTGGCGATGCATTACACCGGCATGGCGGCGCTGATGGTGCAGCCGGACATCGTCTGGCACTGGGGTTGGGTGGCGCTGTCGGTGATGATTGCGCTGGTCGCCTCCGGGGCAGCTCTGTGGCTGGCTTTCCATCTGCGGCGGGGCCCGGGCCGGTTGACGCTGATGCGCGGTGGCGCCTCACTGATTATGGGGATTGCCATAGCCGGAATGCACTACACCGGCATGGCGGCGGCAAACTTTCCGATGGGGAGCCATGCCACGCATATTGGCGTCAACAGTAACTGGCTGGCGGTGCTGGTGGTTGTGGTCACGATGTCGATCCTCGGCATTACCCTGCTGGTCTCCATGCTTGATGCCCGCCAGCAGGCACGAACCTCACTGTTGGCCAGTTCGCTGGCAGAAGCCAACCGCGAGCTGGCCCAGCTGGCGCTGCATGACAATCTCACGCGTCTGCCTAATCGTATTCTGCTGGAAGACCGGCTTGAGCAGGCAATCAGCAAAGCTACGCGGGAAAACTCGAAGTTTGCCCTGATGTTTATGGATCTGGACGGTTTCAAAGGCGTTAACGATGCCTTCGGTCATCATATCGGCGACGGCCTGCTGATAGCCGTTACCGAGCGCATGCAGTCTCTGCTGCCGGGACACCACACGCTGGCGCGTCTGGGGGGCGATGAATTTGTGCTGCTGATGGAGATTGACGATGCTAACGATGCGGCAGTGGTGGCTGGTGCGCTGGTGAAAAGCATTGAGCAGCCGTTTGATATCTCCCGCTATGAGATTCTGGTCTCGCTCAGTATCGGCGTGGCCGTTTATCCGGGGGACGGCGTTGATGAGCGGGAACTGATGTTTAACGCCGATGCGGCGATGTATTACACCAAGAACAAGGGACGTAACGGCTTCAGTTTCTTCCAGCCATCAATCAACCTCATTGCCCAGAACCAGCGGCAGCTTATCAACGACCTGTGGATGGCGCAGGCCAACGACGAGCTGCGTCTGTTCTACCAGCCCAAATTTCGTGCGCCTGACGGCCCGGTGGTCGGCTTTGAGGCGCTGCTGCGCTGGCAGCATCCGCAACGCGGGCTGCTGATGCCGGACACCTTCCTGCCGCTGGCGGAAAAAACCGGGCTGATTATCAGCATTGGTAACTGGGTGATCAATGAAGCCTGTCGGCAGCTCCGCGTCTGGCATCTTCAGGGTAAAAGCCAGTGGTCGGTGGCGGTCAACCTCTCGGCACTACAGTTTGAACAAGCCGGGCTGGTTGATACGGTGATCGCGGCGTTAACGACGCACCAGATACCGGCAGAAATGCTGACGCTGGAGGTGACGGAAACCACCGCAATGCGCGATCCCGACGAAAGTATTCGCATCCTCACACAGCTGACCGAGCTGGGAGTTAAGGCATCCATTGATGATTTTGGCACCGGCTACTCCAGCCTGCTCTACCTTAAACGACTCCCGGCCAGCGAGCTGAAGATTGACCGCGCCTTTGTGAAAGAGCTACAGGAACAGACTGAAGACGCCACCATTGTTTCTGCCATGGTGGCACTGGCGCAAACTTTGAATCTGAAGGTGGTGGCGGAAGGGGTGGAAACGCCGGAGCAGCAGAAGTTCCTCACCAGCCTTGGCTGCAATACCCTGCAAGGTTACCTGCTGGGGCGGCCTCTGGCGGCGGATAAGGTCCCCGAACTGGCTGAACTTCAAAGTATCAGTGAACTGGCCGACAGTGACAAGGAGCCGCCATCGGGGCCCAGGGTGGCAGATGCCGTCTGATTGTACAGTGTGCAACCGGCAACCTATAATAGTTTACTTTTTGATTGGAATGGCCTGTAACAGTCGTGGCGAAATATGAACAGCTGGTTGCCCAAATTCGCCAGCAAATTGAAACGGAAATCTGGTTGCCGGGTGAGAAACTGCCTTCGCTCAGGGAGCAGGTGAGCCTGAGCGGTATCAGCCTGATGACGGTGATGCACGCCTATCAGGTGCTGGAAAGCCAGGGGTGGATTATCTCGCGTCCGCAGTCCGGCTACTACGTCGCGCCACGCGCCGAATTTCTCAGCCAGCCGGTCAATCATCAAAAGCTGCAGCTGGCTGAGTCGGTGGATATCAATGCGTTTATCTTTGATGTCCTGCAGGCCAGCCGCGACCCGCATATCGTTCCTTTTGGGTCCGCTTTTCCCGATCCGGAGCTGTTCCCCCAGCGTCAGCTGATGCGGGCGCTGACCACCGTTTCCCACAGCATGAAGCCGGTCGATGCACTGCACAACCTGCCGCCGGGCAACGAAGCACTGCGCAAGACCCTTGCCCAGCGCTATGCCCTGCAGGGCGTACAGGTCTCACCGGATGAAATCGTTATTACTAACGGGGCGATGGAAGCCCTTAATCTCAGCCTGCAGGCGGTGACCGAGCCGGGCGACTGGGTGGCGATTGAAAACCCGTCCTTTTACGGCGCGCTTCAGGCGATTGAGCGACTGAAGCTGAAAGCGGTGGCTATCGCCACCGATCCCAAAACCGGCATCGATCTCGATGAACTCAGCCGGGCGCTGGAAAGCTGGCCGATCAAAGCGATGTGGATGATGAGCAATCAGCAAAATCCGGTTGGCTGCACGCTAAGCCGGGAAAAGAAGCAGCAGCTGGTGGCGCTGCTGGCGTCGCATAATGTCACGCTGATTGAGGATGATGTTTACAGCGAGCTCTATTTTGGCAGTGAAAAACCGCTTCCGGCCAGAGCCTTCGATCGCGACGATAACGTCCTGCACTGCTCGTCGTTTTCCAAAAATCTGGTCGCCGGTTTTCGTGTCGGATGGGTGGCGGGCGGTAAACACGCCCAGCGCATTCAGCGCATGCAGCTGATGAGCACGCTCTCAACCAGTGCACCGATGCAGCAGGCGCTGGCGCTCTATCTGGGGACCCGCAGCTATGACCGCCACCTGCGGCGGCTGCGGCAGGTGCTGGAACAGCGCAAAAACCTGGCGCTGCAATCGTTGAAGCGCCATCTTCCCGCCGGTGCGAAAATCAATGAGTCGCGCGGCGGTTACTTTCTGTGGATTGAGCTGCCGAAACAGGTCAATACCATTGAACTGTACTACCGTGCGCTGGCGCAGAAGATCGGTATCGCACCCGGGAAAATGTTCTCTTCCAGCGAGCAGTACGCAAACTACTTTCGGTTTAATACCGCGTGGTGGGATGAAACTCAGGAAGCGGCGGTGGCGAAACTGGGCTCGCTGATCGGCGAACTGCTATAGAGCGGCGACCGGCTTCAACAGCGTGAGCCCGTCGCCTCCGGCAGGCATCAGACGCTGGCGGCGCTTTTCTGGCCCCAGGTCAGATGGAACACGTCATAGAAATCGACTTCGCCCTTCTGCGACAGCAGTTTGTTGATACCCTGCTTCACGGTATCCGGAACCGTTTTACTGGCGAGAATATCGTTGATGGCTTCCGGCGACAGGGTGCGGACGTAGTACCACTCGCCGTTGTAACACACGCGCAGATCGAGGGTATCAATGTCCTCAAAGCGGTACCTAGGATTGATATCCATCAGCATCAGCCCGCTCATCAGCAGGACAAACAGCGTGGCTCCCCAGAAAGCGGGCCAGCCCAGAAAATCGGTTGTGAAGATGAGCGCCACCGTCAGCAGATAGCAGCCATACATTGAAGCCCAAAGACCCGGATGGGTTTTCAGGAACGTAAAGCTGAAACGCGGCTTATTATCGCGCTGCTCCTCGCGATTTAGCGTCTCGATCTCGCGCAGCAGTATCTGTTTAACTTCTTCCATTTTTACCTCTGTTCAAAGAGTCCGGGCAGAGTGGAAGTTAATCACAGTTTCCGCGATCGCAGCAGACACAGTTCCGGACGATCAGGCTATAACAGTTATCTGCTGAAGGGAGTGTGTAGCGACCTGGCGTGGCGCAGTGTAAGATTTTACTGATTCCCCTGAAGGGCCAATTACCAAACGAATGGACAGGCATCATGGTTAACTACTCCCGTTTTTTACTGATTTTCCTGCTATTGATGCTGGGGATGTCATCCGCTCAGGCCCTGGACTGTGGGCGCGCCTCGACGGCGGTAGAGAATACCATCTGCGACAGCAAAGAGCTTATCTGGCTTGACCGCCTGTACACTGACTCCTTCCGCGATGTCGTGGTAGAAGATCCACAGCGGATTGAAAGCATGGTTCAGCAGTGGACCCGCTCACGCGATGCCTGCGTCAGCAATGCCTGCCTGCAGCGCGCCTACCTGAACGGCATTGGCCAGCTTTATGGCGTTCCGGCTTCGTTCGACTGGCAGGGCGTGTGGTGGAATACCACCACCACCCACGGCAACGGCGGGAAAATTCTGCTTCACAGCATTACCGACTGGGGGTTTTCAATGGACGCCACGATTTGGGGTGGCGTCTACAAATCGGTACTGAGCGGCAGCGTGAATAATTTTTACGGCGTCGGCTATACCAATGAAATCACCTGGGGCGGCCGCTGCGCCATTATTCTGGTGCCGCGTGCCGACGGCAAGCTGGAGGTCAGCAGCGATAACCGCGGCAGCTGCGATATGCTACTGCCGGGCGAAATGGCCATTGACGGCGTCTACGTTAAAGCGGCCAGCGATCCGCGCCCGCCCGCCACGCTGCTTACCCTGGGGATTTTTCCGAATAAAGCGCTCGACGACCGCTTTCGCGAGCTGGTGGGTGAAGACTATCAGCGGTATCTGGCTATCGCGACCAGCTTTGTCTACAGTCCGGATGAGGACAGCTTCGGCGCCACGGTATTAACGCTGTGGGTGAAGGGCATGGCCAACCGCCAGTCGGCGATGATCATGTACACCGCGGAAGGAAAGATATGGGCGCTGCGCATTGAGCCGGATAAAAACGATACGGATATTCAGTTGCACTACGTCACCACCGAAAAAGACAAAAGCATCATGCCAAAAACACTGGCCAACTGGCGCGCAAAATTTACAGAACGTTAATCGCCGGACGATTATTGGTAATTAAAAATCTGGCCGGACGGGGTGAACAGCAGCTGATCGTCGCCAAATTTCAGCATCTCGAAACGCAAATCTCTGTTCTGCTCGTAGCCGAGGATATTTCTGATCATGCGTGTTGAACCGCTGTCGGCATAGTAAACCTGGTGAGAGTGAAACGCCACGCTGCTGGCGTTGACGCTCTTCTGCTCCAGGCTGATTTTGGCAATAAAGCGGTTATCGTTCGGGCTGGTCAACGTCATGATTGTCGTCTTATCCTCGGTGATAAAACGAGTGTCATAAATCTCCCGCTGGTGCGCCAGCAGATCGTAGTAGCCCAGCTGCAGGCTCGAACTGGTAAAATTGCGCTCTAACAGAGCTTTATTGCCGATCGGCAGTAGATTGAGCAGCGTTGCCAGCAGCACCAGCAGCAACGTTATCGCCAGCAGACTTAGTGATACAGTGCGCCATTTCATTGATTTTTCTCTCGCTTTCCCGATAGATCAGGGCACTCAGCTGCGCCCCGTCCGTCCGCCAGTTAATAATATTCATCGACAGCTGCTTGCTGTTACAGCTATTGGTGAAAGCCATGGTGTAACTCAGTGCGGTACCGGTGGTGTAGAAGAATACCTTCATATTGACCTGGCGATTTTTCAGGTGCTGATTCAGTGAAAATAACACCGGCCCCAGTTGCTTATTTAAATCATTGGATGCAGAGGAACCCACCCCGCCGCGGCGTATCTCTACCAGGCGAATGTTACTGTAGGCCGCGGAGTTCTGTTCCTGCAGCATCGGCGCTGATGTACTGAAATAGTTCCTGGCAATCACCACTAAAAGGGCGGCCAGCAACACGGACTGCACCAAAACCAGCCACTGCCAGAAGCGGGGTTCCCGGGGGGAAGCAGGCGCGGTTAAAAGAAGAGTCGGTTGTACAGGGGGCTGCACGGGGGCATCCGCATCGTCAGGGGGCAGCAGCTCACTCTCCGCCAGCGTCTTTTCGCTGACCTCTTCTGCGGGCGGTAGCAGCACGTCGGCCAGGGTAATAACCTGGCAGAATTCCGCTTCGAGAATATAACCCTTCTTCGGCACGGTTTTAATAATACGCTGCTGCTTGCCATCATCCTCCAGCGCCAGGCGCAGGGCATGAATCGCGTTTGGCAGGCTGTTATTACCAATGATCCGCCGTTCCCATACCAGATTGGTCAGTTCCTCCCGCGTCAGCGTCTCACCTGCGTGATCGGCCAGTACCTGCAAGAGTTTGAGCTGATACTCGCCAAGCCGACGCTGCTCACCGGTCACCTGATGGATTAATGAACCGGAGGCATGGTCGACCAGCCAGTGATGAATAATAAGAGACGAAGTCATAGATCCAGTTAAGCAGGGGTTTGTCACGTTTCATTATGCTGGTGACAGGTAGTTCACGCAACCTGCGCTAATCTTTTGTGAATGCGCACCTTTCTGGTGCGAAAGACTGTGCATGCTACATTTTGATGCATTCTGTCAACAAATATGCCATTTGCCACCTGCGCCGCCGTCATAAGCTTCGCGGGATATTTCCATCAACAGGATAGTGGCACGCTTTGTGCAGCTTCCATCACGGGTTCACAGACAGCGGTAGGGAAATCATGAATCAAAGCTATGCATTAGCGACGCACTTTTATGATGAAATGTTGCTGAGCGATGGACACTATCGTCAACATTATCGTGAATACTGGCAGTGGTTACAGCAGGCTGACCAGCAGGCGATTGCGCGCAAGCGCGAAGAAGCGGAACTGCTTTTTCACCGCGTGGGGATCACGTTTAACGTGTATGGCGAAGACGGCGGTGCGGAACGGCTTATCCCGTTTGACAGCGTGCCGCGGATTATACCCGCTGCGGAATGGGCGATGCTGGATAAAGGCATTCGCCAGCGCGTTCAGGCGCTGAATGCCTTCCTGCACGACATCTATCACGATCAGCACATCCTCAAATCCGGCATTATTCCTCCCGAACAGGTACTGGTTAACGATCAGTATCAGCCCTGCATGCAGGGGATTAATCTGCACCGTCATATCTATGCGCATATCACCGGTGTGGATATGGTGCGCAGTGGCGACGGCGAATACTACGTGCTGGAGGATAACCTGCGCACCCCGTCCGGGGTGTCCTACATGCTGGAAAACCGCAAAATGATGATGCGGCTCTACCCGGAACTGTTTGCCGATCAGCGCATTGCGCCGGTAGAGCGCTACCCGTCACTGCTGCTGCAGACCCTGCGTGAAAGCTCACCGGTAAACGATCCGGTGGTGGTGGTGCTGACGCCGGGGCGTTTTAACAGTGCTTACTTCGAGCACAGCTTCCTTGCTCAGCAAATGGGCGTGGAGCTGGTGGAAAGCGCCGATCTGTTTGTGAAAGACGGCGCGGTGCTGATGCGCACCACCGCCGGGCCGTGCAAGGTGGATGTGATCTACCGCCGGGTTGACGATGCTTTCCTCGACCCCCTGGCCTTTAACCCGGATTCGATGCTGGGCGTGCCCGGCCTGCTCTCGGTCTACCGCAGCGGTAACGTGGTGCTGGCTAACGCCATCGGTACAGGCGTGGCCGACGATAAATCCATTTACCCCTACGTGCCGGATATGGTGCGCTTTTATCTGAATGAGGATCCGATCCTAAACAACGTGCCGACATGGCAATGCCGCCGCCCGGAAGATCTCTCCTGGGTGCTGGCTAACCTTGAAAAGCTGGTGGTGAAAGAGGTGCACGGTGCCGGTGGCTACGGCATGCTGATTGGCCCGGTTGCCAGTCGGCAGCAGCTGGAAGATTTCCGCGCACGGTTAAAAGCGCGGCCGCAGAACTACATTGCCCAGCACACGCTGGCGCTCTCAACCTGCCCAACGTTTGTAGAGCAGGGGCTGGCTCCACGCCATATCGATCTGCGCCCGTTTGCCCTCAGCGGCGCGGAGATCCGCCTGGTGCCCGGCGGCCTGACGCGCGTGGCGCTGACTGAAGGATCGCTGGTGGTGAACTCCTCACAGGGCGGCGGCACTAAGGACACCTGGATTCTGGAGGATGATGCATGCTGAGTCGCACGGCTACTGGCCTCTACTGGATGGCGCGCTATCTGGAGCGCGCAGAAAACATTGCCCGGGTACTCGACGTCACCAACCGCCTGTCGCTGATGCCGGTACGCGGCAGCCACAACAACGAGCTGCGTGTTCCGCTGAACCTCACTAATACCAGCGAACTTTACTGGTCGGTCAGTGACGCGCTGGCGATGCCGCAGCTGTTCAGCTTTTTCGCCCTTGACGATCGCAATCCTGCCAGCATTTTCAACTGCTGGCAGGCGGCGTGGAACAACGCTCATGCGGTACGCGGCAGCCTCTCCTCGGAAGTGTGGGAAAGCATTAACTCCAGCTGGATTGAGCTGCGCAAAATCCGTCGGCGTGGCGTCAGCAGCGGCGGGGCGGATGCGTTCTTTGACTGGGTCAAAGAGCGCTGTCATCTGTTTCGCGGTGCAATGTTTGGCACGCTGATGCGCGGCGACGCAATGAACTTTATTCGCCTCGGCACGCTGCTGGAGCGCGCCGACTGCACCGCGCGCCTGCTGGACGCCTACCAGTATCTTTCGGATGCCGACGACGACACGGTGCGTGAATACTACCGGCTGGATACGCTGCTGCGCTCGGTCTCCGCCCGTGAAGCCTATCACAGCATCTATAAACAGCAGCTGGCGGCGGAAGGGGTCAACGAAATGCTGATCCTGCGCGAGGAAAGCCCGCGTTCGCTGCGATCCTGCGTGGAAGAGATCGCCAGGCTGCTCGAACAGATCGGCAGCAGTGGCGAAGATCGTCCGCGTTATCTGATCAGCGTGCTGCATGCACAGCTACGCTTTAGTAGCAGAGAGTCGGTACTCGATCGTGGACTGCATGCCTGGCTCAGCGCGTTTCTGGCCGAACTGGCCACGCTGTCCGACAGCATCCATCACACCTATCTGGAGGCGAAATAATGCAGCTGACTATCGAACACAAAACCTGTTTTAGCTATCAGAATCCGGTGACGCAGAGTACCCAGTATCTGCGCCTGACGCCGCAGAATTCCGTACATCAGCGCATTATCTCCTGGGAGCTGCGGCTGCCGGGCGATGCGGTCTGCACCACCGATGCCTGGGGCAACGTACTGCACGTACTGACGCTCGACACACCGCATCAGGCGATTGAAATTGAAGCCCGCGGAGTGGTTGAAATTATCGACGGCGGTGAATTTGCCGCCGATATGAATCACGGCCTGTCACCGCTGGTCTATTTGCGCTTAAGCACGCTGACTCAGCCCGATGAGGCCATCCGCGACTTCGCCCGCCGCTATTACCGCATGGAAGCGCCGTTGGAGAGCCTTGAACGTCTGATGGGTGAACTGCTGCTCAAAATGCCCTACCAGCCGGGCAGCACCCGGGTCACCGACTGCGCGGCGAAAGTCTTTGCCGCCGGTAGCGGCGTTTGCCAGGATCACAGCCACGTGTTTCTTGCCTGCTGTCGCAGTTTGCAGATTCCTGCGCGCTACGTCAGCGGCTATCTGTATACTGATAATGTTGAGCACGTTGCCACCCATGCCTGGGTGGAAGTGTGGATCGATGGCAACTGGCACAGCTTTGATATCACCAACAACACCCGCAGCACCCGTCAGCACCTGAAGCTGGCCGTTGGCGTGGACTATCTGGATGCCTGCCCGGTGCGTGGAATGCGGCTCGGCGGCGGCAGTGAGGACATGCAGGCGGTTGCCGCAGTGCAGCAGGTGAATTCGCAGCAGTAATCTTTAATCGGGAAAACTATGACCTATTGTGTGGCAATGCGCTTATCGTCAGGGATGATTTTTGTTTCCGACTCCCGTACTAATGCGGGCGTGGACCATATCTCCTCTTTCCGTAAGCTCCATGTCTTTCAGCAGGATGATGAGCGGACGCTGGTGCTGCAAAGCGCTGGCAATCTTGCCACCACGCAGAGTGCCCTCAGCCTGCTGCGGCGGGACTGCGAAGACGGTAAAAAACCGAACCTGATGAACTGTAGCAACATGTACGATGTGGCGCTGCTGGTGGGGGAAACGCTGCGCGAGGTGATCAAGCGTGATGGCGAAGAGTTTGGCGGCACACTGCTGCTGGGTGGGCAGATCAAAGGCGAGGAGCCCAGGCTGTTCCAGATCTACCCGCAGGGCAACTTCATTGAGGCCAGCACCGATACGCCCTATTTCCAGATTGGCGAGAGCAAGTACGGCAAGCCGATCATCGATCGCGTACTGCGTTACGACACACCGCTGGATCAGGCGATGCAGTGTGCGCTGATCTCTATGGACTCAACCCTGGCGAGCAATATCTCGGTTGGCCTGCCGCTGGACGTGATGATCTACCCGTCGGACAGCTTTAGCTGTGAGCAGCAGCACCATATTACCGATAAGCATCCCTACTTCTCGCAGATTCGTCAGATGTGGAGCAGCGGATTGCTGAGGGTTTTCTCTCAACTGCCGCCGCTGCGACTTGAGGAATAATGCGCCCTCGACAATAGTGTGTTGCAGCGCGGTCAAAATGGCCGCGTTGCACTGTCTCCTTGTTGTCATTTTTTTGTTATGTTAGCGTCATTGCCGATGTTTAGTGTGCGGATAAAATAGCCGGGAGATAAGCCTGTGTTTACCATTGAAACCGTACTTGAAGATCTCTACCCACAGCATGAAGTTCCTTCCTGGCAGAAAAGCGTCCTGCGCCGACTGCTGCATGAAAAAGAATTCCAGCAGTTTAATCAGCGCTACAAACACCTGAAAGGGCTGGACATGGTCGAGCAGGTGCTGGAGTACCTTGACGTCAGCTGCGACCTGAGCGAGCGCGACCTGGAGCAAATCCCAAGCCAGGGGCCGGTGGTGATTGTCGCCAACCATCCGCTCGGCACGCTGGACGGTCTGGCCCTGCTGCATGCGGTGTCACAGGTCCGGCGCGATGTAAAAATCGTCACCAACCGCCTGCTGAACTGTCTGGAATCACTCAGCAGCCTGATGGTACCGGTGGACAACATGGGCAACCGCACCAGCCGACAGCAGGTGATGCTGATGCAGGAACAGCTGGAAGGCCAGGGGGTGCTGATCTTCTTCCCGGCGGGGGAGGTCTCGCGATTTGGCAGTAAAGGGGTAAAGGACGGCAAATGGAGCCATGGCTTCCTGCGTCTGGCGGCACGCTACCGTGCGCCAGTTGTGCCGATCCACGTCGGCGGTCGCAACAGCGCGCTGTTCTACCTGACTTCAAAAATTTATCAGCCGCTGTCGATGCTGATGCTGATTAAAGAGATGTTCGGCAATCGCGGGGCGCGGCTGAAGCTGAAAATCGGTGCGCGTATTCCTTACGCCAGCTGGCACGATGGCCGCACCCCGGCAAAAGAGCTGGCCGCACGCTTTCATCGCCATCTTTATCGCATGGCGCAGGGCAAATCGGCGCTGTTCCAGACCGAAGCGTCGATTGCCCGCAGTGAAGACCGGGCGGTGCTGAAGCGCGCGCTGGCGGGCTGTGAGGTGCTGGGCAAACTGCCCGATGGCAAAACTATTTATCTCTATCGCCGCCAGGGTGAAGACTATGTGCCGATCCTGCGTGAGCTGGGACGGCTGCGTGAAATTGCCTTCCGCGCAGTAGGCGAGGGCAGCGGCACTCGCCGCGACCTCGACGACTACGACGATGACTATTATCACCTGATCCTCTGGGACGAAGACGCGCTGGATATCGTCGGCGCCTACCGTTTTATACCGACAGCCGAACAGTTCGAACGGAAGGGACTGGACGGTATTTACAGCCACAGCCTGTTTCATTACGACCACCGGATGAACCCGGTACTGATGCAGGGGATCGAACTGGGGCGCAGCTTTATCCAGCCAGCCTACTGGGGAAAACGCGGGCTGGACTATTTGTGGATGGGCATCGGTGCCTATCTGGCGAAATATCCGCAGTATCGCTATCTGTTTGGCCCGGTTTCCATCTCGGGCGGCCTGCCGCTGGCCGCGCGGGATCTGTTGGTGGCGTTCTATCGCCTCTACTTCGCCCCCCGGCTGCCGCTGGCCACCTCGCGACGCCCCTATCCCGCATCGCTGCCTGACGTGCTGGCCCAGTTCAGCGGCGATAACTACAGCGAAGACCTCAAGCGCCTGAAAAGGCTGCTCGCTAACCTTGGCACCGGTATTCCGCCGTTGTACAAGCAGTACTCTGAATTGTGCGAGAGCGGCGGGGTCCAGTTTATCGACTTTGGCAGCGACCCTGATTTTAACCACTGCATCGATGGCCTGGTGCTGGTGGATCTGACCCGGTTGAAAGAGACCCGCTTCCAACGCTATATCGCCATTCACCAACAGCCGCAGCAGGATACTGCCGCCGGCTGACGCGCTCCTGCCACGGATGTTCCGGCCAATAAAACGGCTCGCATTTGTGGCATTTTTGATTCTGCCTGCTGAACAGAAAGTGAATACGTTCCGTGCTTTATTCCTAACCCCCTGAACTACTTGCGGTTTCCGGTAATCGTTACTCTCAGAGTAACGATCTGCCACCTGGCGTAATTGATGAACAATCCATTCAGGTACAGACTGGCAGCCAGACTGAAAGCATCTTCAGCAGATGCACTTACAGGAGGTTAACCATGTTATCTACCCCGTCACCCCAGGTCTGGGATACACGTCGGCGCGAGAAACAGCGTCGTATAGCCAGCCTCGGTATTCCGCACAAGATCCTGCCCACCGACGATATCGTCACCATGCTTGAAAAGCTGATCTCACCCGGCGACCGGGTGGTGATGGAGGGCAACAACCAGAAGCAGGCTGATTTCCTCTCGCGCTCGCTGGCACAGGTTAATCCACAGACGCTGCACGACCTGCACATGATTATGCCCAGCGTTGGCCGCAGTGAGCATCTTGATATCTTTGAAAAAGGCATTGCCCGCAAGCTGGATTTCTCGTTTTCCGGCACCCAGAGTCTGCGAATTTCGCAGCTGCTGGAGGATGGCCTGCTGGAAATCGGTGCCATTCACACCTACATCGAACTTTACGCCCGCCTGTTTGTAGACCTCTCGCCCAATGTGGCGCTGGTTGCCGGATTTAAAGCCGATCGCAAAGGCAACCTCTACACCGGTGCCAGCACCGAAGACACCCCGGCGCTGGTAGAGGCCGCCGCCTTTCATAATGGCATTGTTATCGCTCAGGTTAACGAACTGGTCGATGACGAGTGCGACCTGCCGCGCGTGGACATTCCCGGTTCCTGGATTGATTTTGTGGTAGTGGCCGACAAGCCTTTCTTTATCGAACCGCTGTTCACCCGCGATCCGCGCCTGATTAAGCAGGAACACGTGCTGATGGCGATGCTGGCGATTAAAGGCATCTACGCTGAACATCAGGTGCAGTCATTGAATCACGGCATCGGTTTCAACACCGCCGCCATTGAACTGCTGTTACCGACCTACGGTGAACAACTCGGCCTGAAGGGCAAAATCTGCCGCCACTGGGCGCTGAATCCTCATCCTACGCTGATCCCGGCCATTGAAAGCGGTTGGGTAAAAAGCGTGCACTGCTTCGGCGGTGAGCTGGGCATGGAAAACTATATTGCCGCTCGCCCGGACGTGTTTTTTACCGGCCACGACGGTTCAATGCGATCCAACCGCGCCTTTTGCCAGATGGCCGGGCAGTACGCGGTGGATATGTTTATTGGTTCAACCCTTCAGATTGACGGCCTGGCAAACTCCTCTACCGTGACCCGCGGTCGTCTGTCCGGCTTCGGCGGCGCACCAAATATGGGCCACGATCCGCATGGCCGCCGCCACGCCACCCCGGCCTGGCTGGCGATGATCAATGAACCCGACCCGCTGGCGCGTGGCCGCAAGCTGGTGGTGCAGATGGTGGAAACCTTCCAGGCGGGTGTTAAACCCACCTTTGTCGAAAAACTGGACGCGATAGACGTGGCGAAAACCACCGGAATGCCGCTGGCTCCGGTGATGATCTACGGCGACGACGTTACCCACGTTCTCACCGAAGAGGGGATCGCTTATCTCTATCGCGCAAGTTCGCTGGAAGAGCGCCGGGCGATGGTCGCGGCGGTTGCCGGTATTACCGACGTAGGGCTGGGCGTGGATGTGCAGCGCGTGGCCCGGCTGCGGCGTGAGGGCAAGGTCGTCTTTCCGGAAGATCTCGGTATTCGTCGTACCGATGCCAGCCGTTCACTGCTGGCCGCAGGCAGCGTGGCGGACCTGGTGGAATGGTCCGGCGGCCTCTATCAGCCACCGGCTAAATTCAGGAGCTGGTAATGAGCCCGCAGCGGCAGCTTGCCGCGATCGTTGCAGAGCGCCATGCACGACACCTGGCCGTGGTGGCAACCGACTGTCTGCTGGAGGAAGCCCGACTGACGCCGAAGCCTGGCCTGGTGGATCGTCGGGGAAGCGGTGCGCATCGGGATCTCACGCTGGATCTCCTTGAACGTTCAGCCCACAGCCTGACGCCGACCTTCTATGCGCTGGCACTGCAATGCTGGCAGCGCCCGGCAGATATTGCCCTGCGCCAGTTGGTCGGTCGGCTTGGCCGTGAAGGCGAAGCGCAGATGATGCGGACCACCGGGGGAGTTAACACGCACCGCGGCGCAATCTGGGCGCTGGGCCTGCTGATTGCCGCCAGCGCGATGCGCAGCGGAGAAAGCAGTGTGCCGCAGCTGGTTGAGAGTGCTGCCACGCTGGCGATGTTGCCCGATGAGGCCGCACCGAAGCTGTTCAGCAACGGCCAGCGCGCCAGCTCACGTTACCGACTGCCCGGCGCCCGTGAAGAGGCCCGACAGGGTTTTCCGCACGTGGTGGATCTGGCGCTGCCGCAGCTACGCCGCAGCCGTCAGCAGGGGGCCAGCGAAAGCGAAGCCCGACTGGACACGCTGATGATCATCATGACGTCACTCAGCGATACCTGCGTACTGTCGCGGGCGGGGATGCGCGGTCTTGATGCGATGCAGCAGGGCGCACGGGCGGTGCTGGCTGCCGGAGGCGTAAGCCAGCCTGCGGGGCAGCGTGCGCTGGCGCAGCGGGCTGCGGAAATGCTGGCGCTAAATGCCTCACCGGGTGGCGCGGCAGACCTGCTCTCCGCCGCGCTGTTCCTTGACCGCATCTGCGTGGCCTGATCAATCACGACGGCCCGCAAAGGGCCATCCGACACAAGGACTTTTATTTAAAGAGGATCTTATGCAACAGATAAGCCTTAATTTTCCAGCCTCGCGACGCCTCAGCGGCAGAGCGCTGGCGGGCGTTGTTGGCTCGGGTGACATGGAAGTGCTGTTCGTCGCCGACGCCGGCGACACCCTGAACGTGAACATCGTCACCTCGGTGGATAACAGCCAAAAGCGCTGGACGGCGCTGTTCGAACGGCTGGGCACCTTCGGGGATCTCCCCGCCGGGCACATGACGGTTCACGACTTCGGCGCTACGCCCGGCGTAGCGAGGATCCGCATTGAGCAGGTTTTTGAGGAGGTAGCCGATGCGTAACGATCGGAGCTTTATCGAACTGAATGCGCGCCAGCGCGCGCGGCTGCTGCTGGATCGGGGCAGCTTTCGTGAACTGCTGGATCCCTTCGAAGGGATCGTCTCACCGTGGCTGGGCATGCAGGGGATCGTGCCGCAGGCCGATGACGGCATGGTGGTAGCCAAAGGCACCATCGACGGACAGCCTGCGGTTGTGGTGGCCATTGAAGGCGCATTCCAGGGCGGCAGCATGGGCGAAGTGTCGGGGGCCAAAATGGCGGCGGCGCTGGAGCTGGCGGCGGAAGATAACCGCAACGGTACTCCTACCCGTGCGGTACTGTGCCTGGAAACCGGGGGAGTGAGGCTACAGGAAGCCAATCTGGGCCTGGCGGCCATCGCGGATATTCACGCAGCCATCGTCGATCTGCGTCGTTACACCCCGGTGGTGGGCATTATTGCCGGAACCGTTGGCTGCTTTGGCGGCATGTCCATTGCCGCCGGGCTGTGCAGCTATCTGATTGTCACCCGCGAAGCGCGACTGGGGCTGAACGGCCCGCAGGTGATCGAACAGGAGGCCGGAATTGACGAATATGACTCCCGCGATCGTCCGTTTATCTGGAGCATGACCGGGGGAGAAACCCGCACGGCCAGCGGTCTGGCGGATGTACAGGTGGATGATGGCCAGCAGGCGGTGAAGCAGGCAATGCGTGATGTGCTGGCGCGGGGAATACCGGCGGTACACCGTTCCGAAAATTACCAAAACTATCTACCGCGACTGGCGCAGTTTGATACTCGCCAGCAGGCGGATGCACAGCAGATCGCACGACTTTTCAGCAGGGAGGAACGGTGATGAAACAGCAAACAGGACGCGGTGAACTCTGGCTGCAAAAACTGACTGCCGGGGCACCCCGATTGCCGGGCCTGTGCCCGTCCGTGCAGGTTGCCGACGGCGAAGTACAGGGTGAAGCGGCGCGCTTTATTGCCGTGGTGGCGGATGAAAATAATCACTATCCGCGTGCCGCCGGAGGAGAAGTCGGCCTGCTGGAGGGCTGGACGCTGGCGAAGGTCGTCAGTGAAACCGTGGCAGAAGACGCGAACAAAGCCGAAAAACGCATCATTGTGGCGGTGATCGACGTGCCCAGCCAGGCCTATGGCCGTCGCGAGGAGGCTTTTGGCATTCATCAGGCGCTGGCCGCAGCGGCAGGAGCCTACGCCAGCGCGCGGCTCGCGGGTCACATTGTGATTGGGCTGATTGTCGGTAAGGCGATGTCGGGTGCGTTTCTGGCCCACGGTTACCAGGCCAACCGGCTGATCGCCTTTAATGACGATGGCGTGATGATCCACGCGATGGGCAAAGCGGCGGCGGCGCGCATCACCCTGCGCAGCGTTGAAGCGCTGGAAAAACTGGCGGAAACCATACCGCCCATGGCCTATGACATCAAAAATTACCAGACGCTTGGCCTGCTGGAATCGCTGCTGGATATCAGCAAGCCGGACGAGCCGGATGCCGGTGATGTGGCGCAGGTACGTCAGGCGCTGAGCGCTGCTGTTGCATCGGCCCGCCGCGACCCCGGACTGCAATGCCGCCTGCAGGCAGAGAACCGCAGCAGCTCAAAACGCGTTCGTGAACGGATGCGAGCGGTCTGGTAAGAGAACATCGCTAAGACAAACCTGCCGGGTTATCTGCGGGAGAAAACAAAGAAGGTTTCCCCGCAGCCATGGCCTGAAAAATAGAAGAATAATCATCGCATCGGTGCTTAAACAGACGACCAGGTGATGTTATGACTTATATCATTATTCATGCGCTTGCCCCGATTTTCGTGATAATGCTGTTAGGCTTTTATGCCGGAAAAGCGCAGATGGTGGACAACAAAAATGTTGCCCTGCTAAACGTTTTTGTCATGGATTTTGCTCTGCCCGCCGCGCTGTTCAGCGCCACGGTAAAAACCCCCTGGTTGGGGATTGTTCAGCAGTCGCCGCTGATCGTGGTGCTGGTGCTGTCGATGTGGGTGGGCTGGTTTGCCATCTATTTTATCTCCACGCGGTTATTTCATAAATCACCGCAGGACGCTGCGGTACTGACGCTGACCGTGTCTTTGCCGAACTATGCGGCACTGGGTCTGCCGATCCTTGGCAGCGTTCTGGGTGAAGGTCCGTCAACGTCACTGTCGGTGGCGGTTTCCATCGCCTGCGGCTCGGTGCTGCTGACGCCGTTCTGCCTGCTGATTCTTGAGCGCGAAAAAGCGCTGGCGGCGGGCAAAAGCCAGCAGTCCGGCATCGGCATGCTGCCCGTTTTAATGTGGCGTTCGGTTACCAAGCCCATCGTATGGGGACCGCTGCTGGGCGTGGTGCTGTCGGGGCTGGGGATCGCGATGCCGGAGATGGTGCTGGCGTCGATTAAACCTCTCGGCCTGTCGGCTACCGCCGCTGCACTGTTCCTGACCGGGGTGATCCTCTCTGCTCGTAAGCTGAGTATCAATGGTGCGGTGATCGCTGGCTGTCTCACCAAGCTGGCCATTCAGCCGCTGATCGCCTGGGGCATCGTGTTGGCCCTCGGCCTGCATGGCCAGCTGGCGATTACGGCGATCCTGATGATCGCGCTGTCGGCGGGCTTCTTCGGCGTGGTGTTCGGCAACCGTTTTGGCGTGCAGTCACCGGATGCGGAAGCGGTTCTGCTGATTACCTCACTCTTGTGTATTCTAAGTCTGCCGTTGTTTATCACGCTGACATCCGGGATGTGAAATGAGTTCACCACACGATCTGATTTGGGTTTCCGGCCAGGCTGCCTTACAGGGTGACCTGCCGGAATGGGTGGCCAGCCAGTGGCGGCCCGCGCTGCCGCTGGTGGTGCGCCGGGATTTCGATAAAGGCGGACGCGTGCCGGTCGGCGTGCGGGGGCTGCGGCGCGATCTGCGGGCCGCAGGCTGGGTCGATCCGCGGGATATCCGGCGGATTCTGTCGCCGGAAACCCTGAGCGATTCGGCCCGGCTGCTCGCTTCGCCCTATATTTCCCAGCCGCCGCTGCAGGCCGCGTTTCAGCTGGCTCAGCAAACCTGGCCGTGGCGCTGGGGCATTACCGGCAGCGTGGGGTATGCGCTGGCAACGGAATTGCCGGTGCTGCGCGCCGGGAGCGATCTGGACCTGCTAATCCGCAGCGAGCAGCCGCTCGATGATGCGGAACTGCTACGCTGGCAGACCTTTGTCAGCCAGCTAACCTGTCGGGTGGACACCCAGATCGGTACGCCGCAAGGGGGATTTTCCCTGACTGAATGGCTGCGGGAAGGGCGCGTGCTGCTGAAAACGCAGCGGGGCCCGCGCCTGACCGATCGGCCCTGGAGTGCAGAATGAAGGTGCTTTTTACTTTTCCAGGCCAGGGCGCACAGCGACCCGGCATGTTACGGCAACTGCCTGACGGTGATTCGCTGCTTGATGAGGTCAGCGACGTGCTGGCAGAAGATGCGCGACGGCTGGACAGCGCGGAGGCGCTTCGGCACACCCGCGCGGTGCAGCTGTGTATTCTGATTAGCGGCGTGGCCCATGCCCGTGCGCTGGAGCGGCAGGGCACCGTTGCCGATATCACCGCCGGGCTGTCGATTGGCGCGTATCCGGCGGCGGTGATGGCCGGAGCGCTGACATTCAGCGACGCGCTGCGGCTGGTTTCGCTGCGCGGCACGCTGATGGAAAACGCCTGGCCGTGCGGCTACGGCCTGACGGCAATCGTCGGTTTTCCACCGGAGAGGCTGCTGCCGCTGCTCGGCGACGACTGCTGGCTGGCTAATGTGAACAGCCCGCAGCAGCTGGTGATTGCCGGGTCGGATGCGGCAATGGCGCGGGTGGGGGCCGAGGCGAAGTCTCTGGGGGCACAGCGCGCCTGTCGTCTGGCGGTCAGCGTGCCTTCGCACTGTGAACTTCTGACTCAGCCCGCACAGGAGCTGGCGCAGGCCTTTCAGACGGTAACGCTTCATTGCCCGCGCTGCGCCTTTCTTAGCGGCAGCAGCGCCAGGGTGCTGTGGCAGCCGCAGCAGATTGTTGACGATCTCGCCTACAACATGGCGCGCCGGGTAAACTGGTATGACGCCATGGTTGCCGCCGAAGAGCGGGAGGTGCGGCTGGCGATTGAAATGCCGCCCGGTGCAACACTGACCGGCCTGACGCGGCAGTCGTTTAGCCTCGGCGGCGAAGCGATTGCTCTGGAACAGAGCGGTCCGGCGCTGGCTGCCCGGCTGGCGCAGAGGGTCAAAACCGGGCAGTGACGGATATCCCGCAGGCTCGGGATAAATCGGGCTGTGACGAGCATCCTGCTGGCTCGGGGCAGCACCGGTAGTATCGGGTATTCCGCTGGCTTGGGGCAGAACCGTTAGTATCGGGTATTCCGCTGGCTTGCAGGGGCAGAATCAGGCAGCGTACGGGTATGTTGCCGGATACCGCGGAGTCAGGATTTCGCTGCGCGCTGGCGGCTGTACATCCTGCCTTCAGCGACCAGCGCCAGCAGATTCGGATCGTGCTCACGGTTGCGCTCAAAGACGATCGAAATGTTCTGCCGCATCTGATAGGGCTGCGCCAGCCGCAGCAGCTGAACGGAGTTTTCATATACCCGCTTCATCCGTCCAGGCAGCAGGGTAAAGCCCACGCCAGCCTGCACCAGACTCAGCATCGAAAAAATATCGTTAACCCGGGTAACAATCTCCGGCTCGTAGCCGGCAATGGTGAATGCCTCACGAAAGCCCTGCCAGGTCGCAAAGCCCTCATCAAGAGAGACGAATTTCTCATGACGGAAATCGCGCAGATCGGCCTCTTTGCTGACGTCCAGCCCGGAAGTGGCGGGCGCGGCGAGAAAAATATCGTCCTCAAACAGCGGCAGCGTTTCCAGCTGGCTGTGATTGATCTGTTCGCAGGAGGTGGCGATCAGCACTGCGTCAAGCGTGCCTTCCTCCAGGCGGTTTAACAGCATCTTGTTAGAGCCCATCGTCAGCTCCAGTTCCAAATCCGGGCGGCGCAGCTTCATGCCCATAATCAGCTGGGGAATGGTCTCCAGAGTTAGCGAATAGAGGGTGCCCAGCCGCAGATTTCCCTGGCCTATTCCGGCGGTTCTCCGCGCCTCTTCCACGCCGCGTGACAGCAGGTCCAGCGCCTCCTGACCGTACTCCCACAGCGTATGGGCGGCGGGCATCGGCACCAGATGACGCCCCTGATGGATAAACAGCGGACAGCGCAGGCTTTCTTCCAGGCTGTGCAGCGCGCGATGAACGCTGACGCTGCTGATCCCCAGTGCCGCTGCCGTGCGGGCAAGATTGCCCCGGGCCATGAAGGCGATAAATATTTCCAGTTTACGAACGGTAATATCCGAATCGATGCTCATTGTGACCTGCTTCCGTGAGTCGCCATATGATGAGTTTAACGAGTTTATATCTGAAAACAGGCAGGGGGTTTGACACTTTGATGCGCCGCTAAGTGAAGCCCGGTGCCCCCTGACCTCCGTCATTCAGCAGCGGCGGAGAGGGCGGTTTCCATTCTGTCTGCTGTCACCGCGCTGTCATCTTTTCTCAGTATGTTCTAAGCCGTTGCTTTAATTGAACGGAATTCGGGTGCCCGATGTCAGCGATCCTGATCGAAAATCTGTGTAAATCCTTTGGCCAGCAGCCGGTGCTGCGTAATGTCTCGTTGCAGATTGAGCACGGTGAGTTTATCGCCGTACTCGGGCCTTCCGGCTGCGGTAAAACCACTCTGCTGCGCACCCTGGCCGGGTTTGAAACCCCGGACTCCGGCACGATTACCGTCGGCGAACGCTGCTACAGTGCCCCGGGCCGGCATCTGCCGCCTGAACAGCGTGAACTGAGCGTGGTGTTCCAGAACTACGCCCTTTGGCCGCATATGTCGGTGGCAGAAAACATCGAGTACAGCCTGAAAGTGAAAGGTCTGGATCGCGCCAGTCGGCGCATCCGGGTTGATGCCGCGCTGATGCTGGTCGGCCTTGACGGCATGGGTGAACGCCGCCCGGCGGATCTCTCCGGCGGACAGCGGCAGCGTGTGGCGCTGGCGCGCTGTCTGGTCACACGGCCGCAGCTGGTGCTGCTGGATGAGCCGCTGGCCAACCTTGATGTACACCTGCGTGCGGCGATGGAAGAGGAGTTTACCCGCTTTCATCATCACGCCGGTGCCACGTTGATCTACATCACCCACGATCAGCACGAAGCGATGGCGCTGGCCGATCGCATTGTGGTGATGCAGGCGGGACAGGTGATGCAGTTCGCCACCCCGCAGGACCTTTACCGCCAGCCCGCCTGCGAAATGGTGGCGCGATTTATTGATGATGGTCGGGTGGTCGCGGTGAGAGATATTGAACCCGACGGCCACGGCTTTGCCTGGGTCACGCTGTATGGTCAGCGGGTCAGGCTACGCGCCAGCCACAGCCAGGCGGTGCTTCCCCGGGGAAAAATCTGCCTGCATGCGGGCGACCTGCACAGGGTAGGGAATGATGCTCCCGGCTTTGACGGCATCCTCCGGCGGGTCGTGTATCGCGGTGGCTACAGCCAGCTGGAGATTGAACCGGCCGACGATGCCAGTTGCCGTCTGACGCTGATACAGGCGGACGCCGCACCGCTGCGTATTGGCGATCGTCTCAGACTGTCCACTACCGACGGTTGGGTGATCCCGCAATAACCCCTTTTCATTCATTAAGGACTTCAGATGCGTAACACGGTAAATATTCTGGCACTGTTGGCTTTCACCTCCCTGTCAGCCGGGGCGGCCGACGGCAAGCTGGTGGTCTATACCTCTCAGGCGCCGGAAATCGCGCAGCAAACCATTGAGGCCTTTAAAGCCGCGAATCCCGGCATTGAGGTCAGCTGGACCCGCAACGGTACCACTCAGTTGATGAACGTGCTACGAACCGAGATGATGAGCGGCAACGTCAAAGCAGATGTACTGCTGGTCGCCGATTCCATCAACCTCGGGGCGTTGAAAAAAGAGGGCAAGCTGATGGCCTATCCGGATGCACCGGTCAGCCATATCAGCCCCCATTTCTATGATAAAGACAAGACCTGGTTTGGGACGAAAATCATCGCCACGGTGATTGGCTATAACACCCGGAACGCCACCCCGGTTACCGGCTGGACGGCGCTGACCGATGCCCGCAACCGCGGCCAGGTCGCGGTGCCAAGCCCGCTCTATTCCGGCGCGGCGCTCTACCATCTGCATACTGCCATTAACACCCCCACAATCGGCTGGGAATTCTATAAAAAGCTGGCGGCCAACGGTATCACCCCGGAAGGGGGCAACGGGCCGGCGCTGAAGGCGGTGGCCAGTGGCGTCGCCAGATACGGCATCATTACCGATGCCGATTTGATCCGCGCGAAAAAACAGGGGTCGCCGGTTGATCTGGTCTATCCCAGCGAAGGGGCTTCTTTTGTCACCGAGCCGGTGGCAATCCTTGCCGGTGCACACAACGTGCCAGCGGCAAAAGCCTTTGTTGATTTCATGCTGTCAGAAAAGGGCCAGCAGCTGGTAGCACAACAGGGCAACCGCCCGATCGACAAACGCGTAGCGGCACCGGACGGCTTTGCGCCGATCGATTCGATCAAACTGCTGACGCTCGACAGCGACAAAGCGGTTAACGACGATGTGCAGGTACGCGAGAAATTTACTGACATCTTCGGCGGATAAACAATGAGCGTATTGCCTGGCATGATGCGCAGCGCCCGCGACCCTCGTGCGATCCGCTGGCCCGGCAGCGAGCGGTGGATCCTCTGGCTGCTGGCGATAATGATTGGCCTGCTCTCTGTTGCCCCCCTGACACGGCTGATCTGGGCGGCCGTTGCACCCCAGGGCTTACCCGACAGCGAGCGTCTGCTGACGTTGTTAAATACGCCGCGGGTGCTGCGTGCCACAGGCAATACGCTGATTATTGCACTGTGCGCCACCGCGCTCTCCCTGCTGCTGGGAACGCTGGCGGCCTGGCTGGTAGCGCTAAGTGATATCCGCGCCAGGTCAGCATGGGTTTTTGCTTTTATCCTGCCGCTGATGATCCCCCCGCAGGTGACCGCGCTGGCCTGGGTGCAGGCGTTGTCGCCCACCGGCCCGCTGATCACCCTACTGGCCTGGCTGGGTCTGTCTCCCGGCGTGGGCCCGCCGCCGCTCTACTCCATGAGCGGCATCATTCTTTTACTCGGGCTGCATAATGCGCCACTGGTCTTTCTGGCGGTGCGCGCCGGATTACAACGCCTGCCGTCCGATCTGGTTGAGGCCGCTCGCATTACCGGAGCGTCACCGCTGCGGGTACTGTTGACGGTTATCCTCCCGCTGGCGCGCCCGGCGATTTTTGCCGGAGCTGCGCTCTCCTTTGTTGCCGCTGCCGGTAACTTTGGGATTCAGGCTATGCTGGGCATCCCGGCGCGGATACCGACGCTGATTACCCTGATATATCAGCAGCTGAACCGCAGCGGTCCGGGTGCGCTGCCCGATATGGCCGTGCTGTCGCTGCTGCTGGCGTTAATTACCCTGGCCGGACTGCTCTCCAGCAGTCTGCTCGGCGGTCGGCGCGATGTGCGCGTCAGCGGAACGGCGCACGGGCTGACACAGTCGCTCGGGCGCTGGCGACTGCCGGTAGAAGCGATTGCGTGGCTGCTGATGGCGCTGGTTCTGCTGCTGCCCCTGTCGGCGCTGCTGACCACCTCGCTGGTCCAGGGCTTTGGCCAGACGCTGAACGGGCAGACGCTGACGCTGATTAACTACCGCAATGCGCTGTTTGACTACCCGGCGGTGCGCCACGCTTTTTTCACCAGCCTCTGGCTGACGGCAAGCGCGGCGGCGATCCTGACGCTGATGGCATTGTTTATGGCCTGCTATCTCAGCTGGCGACGCCATCGCCTTGTGCGGGTGCTTCATCTCTCCAGCGAACTGGCCTATGCGCTGCCTGGCGTAGTGATCGGGATTGCCGCGCTGCTGTTTTTCCTGCGGCCGCTGCCGCTGGTCAACGTCAGCCTGTACGGCACGGTATGGATTATCCTCGCCGCCTATCTCTCCAACTTCCTTGCGCTGGTGCTGCGCCCGACCCTGGCGGGATTTGCCCGCGTGGAGCGATCGCTGGATGAGGCGGCGCAGCTGGCTGGCGCAGGCTTCCTGCGGCGGATGCGGGACATTCTGCTTCCGCTGGTGGCACCGTCGGCCATCGCCGGGGCGATCCTGGTATTTATGACCGCTCTGAACGAAATTCAGGTCTCGATCCTGCTGGTCACCTCTTCAACCCAGACGCTCGGGCCGACCATCGTCTTCCTCGACGAGGGCGGTTCGTCAACGCTGGCGGCGGCAGTGGGCTGCCTGATGATTCTGGTGGTGGTTAGTCTGATGCTGCTGGCGTCCTGGTGCGCGCGCAGGCATCAGGGCGTGCTGCCGTGGCAGGGATAAAACCAACAGGCTCTCGCTGGGGTGTTTTATGACAGGATACGAGAATCTGCATTGGAATTGGTTTTGCCATAAAAGTGTCATATCCCGGGGGTAGTCTGCTGACGACGAAGTTAACCTGATAATATTGAGGATGTTTTATGCACTTTCGCCTAACGCTTCTTGCCGCTTCGCTGCTCACCGTGCCGCTGGCTCAGGCTAAAACCGCGGCAGATCTGCCGCAGATCGCCGCGATTGTGAATACCACAACGTCAGCCAGCAGCAGTCCGGCGGTGGTCGCACTGGACAGTGCGGTGCAGACGGCACTGATCAACAGCATCCGGGGGGAGAGTAATGCCCCGGCGCGCAGCGAGCTGAAAGCGGCAAAGCAGGGCGGCAGGCAGGTTGATAAAGCCTGGCTTGAGGCCAGCGGCTACAACTTCGATAAAAAAGCCAATCAGCAGGCGGGAATCGAACTGCTGAGCGCGTTCAACAAGCTGCCACAGGCAACGCTGGCGCAGAATCTGGCCACGGTCGAAGACATCAACCTGAACGCCAGCGAAGGTGCCCGCCGCCAGGCGCTGGTGGATGCCGAGGGGCAAAACTATCTCTACTTCCTTGCCGATGCGCTGGGGCCAAAGCTGGGGGAGGCGTTTATTCGCGCCTATGATAAGGGCGAGCTGGGTAAAGCGGCGGCGTTGCTGAAAGCCAGTGAGGTCAGCACCGGCGAAGCGAAAAAGCATTTTGACTATCAGCGCCCGTTCCTGATCCCCGGCAACACCATTCATCGGGTGCCCGACAGCGCGGTGATAAAAGACAACCACCCCTACACTGCCGATGGTGGCTCCTTTCCCAGCGGCCACACTAACACCGGTTATACTGATGCGCTGCTAATGGCGCAGATGCTGCCGGAACGCTTTGTACCGCTGATCGATCGCGGCGCACGCTACGGCTATTCCCGCCTGGTGCTTGGCGTGCACTATCCGCTGGACGTAATGGGGTCAAGGATGGTCGCGGAGCGCAACGTGGCGCATTACCTTAACGATCCGCGTTATCGTGAACTGTTCGATGCAGCAAAACAGCAGCTGCGTAGCGCACTGGAGAAAGAGTGCGGCATGTCGCTGGGCGATTGTGCCCGGTCTCCTGCGAAGGACGATCCATATTCAGCCCCGGCAATGCAGACCTTCTATCGCTTCACCCTGACCTATAATCTGCCCGCCGCGAAGGTAAAAGCATCGCCGCTGGTGGTACCGGAGGGAGCGGAAGTGCTGCTGGAGGCACCCTTACCTGATCTCAGCGCCGCCCAGCGCCGTCAGTTGATGGTGCGCACCGCGCTGGCGGACGGTTATCCGCTATCCGGCAACGCCGCGCAGAGCTTCTGGCAGCGTCTGAACCTGCATGATGCGGTGAAGGCCGCGCAACGCTAACCCGGCGCCAGCCGGATGCGAATTAACCTGATGTTTTACCATGCAAATGATGTAGTCTGAAAGGGCAGAGAGCCGGGCGGCAGTGCCAGATTGCCGTCCCGGTTGATCATCCCTAATGCAGCCACTGGCCGCCAGAGAGAGGACAGCATCAATGAGCGAATCCGGCAGACCCCTTCATATTGAACCCTACAGTGCCAGACATCATGCAGCGGTGATCGATTTGATCCTGCCGATTCAGACGGAGGAATTTGGTCTTTCGATTACCGCGCAGCAGCAGCCCGATCTGAGCGATATCGAAAAGTTCTATCAGCAGGGGAATGGTCAGTTCTGGCTGGCGTTTGCGGACGGTCGCGTGGTCGGCTGTATTGCGTTGAAGGACATTGGCAACCGCCAGGCCGCGCTGCGTAAAATGTTTGTGGCAGCAGCATATCGTGGTAAAGCGTACGGTATCGGGCTGGCGTTGCTGAATACCCTGATGGCGTATGCCCACAAGCAGGGATTAACTGATATTTTCCTCGGCACCACGGCGCTGTTCCTTGCCGCGCATCGCTTTTATGAAAAACACGGCTTTACGGAAATCAGCGTCCCCGAGCTGCCAGCCTCGTTCCCGGTAATGAAGGTGGATACCCGTTTCTATCGTTACCGTTTTTGAAGATGTCATTAAATGAAATTTTTTGGCACATCTTGTTTTAACTTTCATCGCCACGTAGCATGCCCCTGCAAGATTTGAACTGATAATTATTATCATTTTCTTTGTGGGGTTTATGATGACGATTTGGGGTAAAACAGGCCTTCTGCTGGCCGGGCTGATCGCTTCAGCCAGCCTGTGGGCTGCGCCATTTGTGGTGGAAGATGTCAGCGGCCGTAAGGTTGAAATTAAGTCCGAAGTGAAGCGAGTGATCCTGGGGGAAGGACGACAGATCTATTTGCTGGCGGCCTTCGATACCGAAGCGCCTTTTCAGCGCGTAGTGGGATGGCGAGACGATCTGCCAAAGGCAGATTTCGACAGCTACCAGATCTACGCGGAGAAATACCCGCAAATTAAAAAGCTGCCCACTTTCGGTGGGACGAAGGACGGTACCTTTAACGTTGAGCAGGCGCTGACCCTGAAGCCCGATCTGGTGCTGATGAACCTGGAGTCGAAAGCGGCGACCGATGAGTCGAAGCTGACCGAAAAACTCGATAAGCTTGGCATTCCGGTGGTGTTTATCGACTTCCGCGAGAAGCCGTTTGAGAATGCCGAAAAAAGCATTCGCATTATGGGCCAGCTGCTGGGGAAAACCGAACGTGCTGAAGAGATCATTGCTTTTCGTCAGCAGCAGATTGATATCGTGATCAATCGTCTGAAAAACTTTACCGGCAAGCGTCCGAAGGTAATGCTGGATCGCGCCGGTGGCTACACCGAAGAGTGCTGTATGTCGTTTGGCGATGAAAACTTTGGCCGCATGGTGGAAGTGGCCGGCGGCAGCAATATGGCGAAAGGCCTGATTCCGGGCACCTTCGGCACTCTCAATCCCGAGCAGATCATTGCCGCGCGCCCTGATGTGGTGATTGTCACCGGCGCTAACTGGAAGAACTACAACACCGCCGGTGGCTGGGTGGGTGTGGGGCCAGGAGCGGATATCGCAGAAGCGACAAAACGCCTGACGGCGCTGATGGCGCGTCCGGCATTCCGCACGTTGCCGGTGGCCACCAACGGTAATGCGCATGCCATCTGGCATCAGTTTTACGACAGCCCTTATCAGTTTGTGGCCATTCAGGCGATTGCAAAATGGCTGCATCCTGAGCTGTTCAGAGATATCGATCCGGATGCCACCTTCCGCGAATTCCACCAGCGTTTCCTGCCGGTGGCCTACCGGCCTGGCTACTGGGTAAGCCTGCCTGCCGCTCACTGATGGTGTTACAAAGGGAGTGACTGGCAGAAAGCGCCGTGGCCCGGTGATGGCAGCCGAGCCGCCGGTCATTCCAGCGAAGCCATATTACAAAAAAAAGCCACTCTTACAGAGAGTGGCCTGACGATCGGCGGAGCACGCAGCGAAAATGACGCTGCGCGCTGCGATTGTTTAAGGTGCGGGATGCGCGCCCGGCTCGCTCATTTTTTTCAGATCTTTGTCCAGGAAGAACAGTGCCTGACCGGAATTGCCAACCAGTGCCAGTTTATCCAGCACCGATTTGAACAGCTTCTCTTCTTCGTGCTGCTCGGCGACATACCACTGCAGGAAGTTAAAGGTTGAATAGTCCTTACTGGTGATTGCTGCGTCGGCCAGTTCATTGATCTTCAGGGTGATCAGCTGCTCGTGCTGATAGGCCTGCTCCAGCACTTCATTCAGAGAGTTAAAGGTGACCGGCGGTGCATCAATGGTACCCAGCACCGGCATTGCGCCCGTATCGCTCAGGTAGTTAAACAGGCGCTGCATATGCTGCATTTCTTCTACAGAGTGTTCACGCAGGAAGGTCGCCGCACCGTCAAACCCTTTATCGTTGGCCCAGGCACTCATTTGCAGGTAGAGGTTGGCAGAGTAAAATTCAAGATTGAGCTGATCGTTCAGCTTAGCGGTCATTTCATTAGTCAGCATGGTGACTCCTAAAAATTATTATTGGCTGTAGGTAACAGGTGATTTCTGCGCATTATGCACGTATCCCGATAAAATAAAAACCGTTAATTATAGCAAAAGCTAAATTTATTTATCTATTTTTAACTGCATGTTTTAATTGGTTTTTTATTTTTTATAAATATAATTCGTTTCGATTTTTAAATAATTTTGATAACCATTCTTATTAATGGTTATCACTGTATGGATCATTTAAATGAGAATGAATGGCTTTAAGACTTTTCTACTTGCTCATTAATTTTAGTCAAAGAGGCCTGACCTCGCCTGCACTGAGGGGCTGTTAATGAAGTTGCTGTCAGGCAGGAGAGTGTCACCGTACCCTTGCACGGCCAGGTTCAGACCTGTCTGGAGTTGATGGTTCCTTGTGGATTTCACCGACGAAGGATGAGTGGAGAACGATAAGGACGTAACGACAGAGAAAAATTAAACGCATCAGCACGCGCATCGTATATTCAGATGTTTTTTGCGATATTTAATCCTTTAACTGACTGCTTATTTAATTAAATAAAGCATAGTGGTGTTTAGTTAAAAATTGTATTTTATTTTAGTTTATACTCCGGGAGCCGCAACGGATTGCGATGCGGATAGTTTGCGATTTTTATTTTCATAACGCACTGCAGGAGTTTTACATGGCGAGTACCACGCCGGATAACGCTGCGCATCATTCGCCGCTGCCATCTGCCCTTCCTCTCATTCCCGAGCCGAATGACCCACTCGATTTGCTCAATGTTTTTGCCATCATCCTCCGGCGAAAATTTACCGTGCTGACTTTTATCATCGTTGCGGTGCTGATCGCGGTGGCCGTCTGCTTTATCATGCCGCAGCGCTGGACCAGCAAAGCAGTGCTGGTGCCTGCTGAACCGTCACAGTTAAAAAATATCAACAATATCCTCACTGAGCTGTCAGTGCTGCATATTAAAACAGATATTACGCCGGATTCGCTGCTGTCTGATTTTATGCGTAATTTTGACTCACAGAGCCTGCGCGAGAAATATCTGGTGAATACTGATTATTTTAAGAATCTTGCGTCAAAAAAAACTAATGATGCAGAATCACGTAACCGGCTGATTTACGACATACTGCACGGCAATATTGAGTCCCACAGCTCGGTACAGGATAAAGAGGCGAATAAAAAAGAGTATCGCTATTACGACCTGAAATATACCGCAGAAACTGCCGTTGACGCTCGTGATTTACTGGAAGGTTACATCAACTACATCGCCGGAGAAGTTAATGAAGAGCTCTACCGGCGCCTGCAGTACAAGATTGATGAAGTCAGATTAAAAGAAAAAGCGCTGTACGATCTTGAGATGAAACAGGAGGAGTTGAAGCATCGCAACAGAATCGAACGCCTGCAGTACGCGCTGGATATTGCCAGTTCCGCCGGGCTCAAAAGCCCGTCGTGGAGCAACGGTGGCAACATTCATGACGATCCCGATTACCCGGTGACGCTTGGCGCTGATGGCCTGGCGCGCAAGCTGGAAATCGAGAAATCGCTGACGATCGGTGCATTGAATGATAAGTTGCAAAATCAGCGGCTGTATATTGAAAAGCTGGATGCGGTGAAGATCTTACCTACGGAAGACCTGCCGTTTAAATACATGCGCGCGCCGTACGAACCGATTATCCGTGATGCGCCTAAGCGCACGCTGATTGTGCTGCTGTTTTCGCTTGCTGGTTTGATCGCAGGCTGTGGCTACGTGTTGGTGAGCAGCGTTATGGTACGCCGTAGCTATTAGCTACCCTGGCACTATGCCGGAGAGACCCACCAGACGATTGAGGATGTCCTGCGCTGACCGCCGGATATCCGTCACCCGGCATACGGGGCATCATGTTCACCATGTCAGCGATGAGTAACATTCCGACCATCAGAACCGCCAGGACGTTACTGTGCTGCCCCTGCCATTGTAATCACCACTTTGCCACAGTGCTTCTGCCGCTCGAAATAACACCAGGCTTCCCGTGTTGCTGAAAAAGCAAATACCCGATCAATCACCGGCTGTAACTGGCTCTGCGTCAGCGCCAGATTCATTCGCTCAAAATCTTCCCGGCTGCCAACGCTGAAGGGGCGAACGGTGGCGCCACTGGTAAACAGTGTCATAAAGTCTACGGATTTATCTCCGGCGGCAACGAAACCCAGCAGTGCGATTTCGCCACCGAATGCGGTCGATTTAAGCGAATTTTGCAACGTGCCGGGACCGCCAATCTCCACCACCCGCTGCACGCCCACGCCGTGGGTCAGTGCCCTGACCTGCTGATGCCAGTCGGGAAACTGGCGATAGTTTACGATGTGTGTGGCTCCCAGCTCCCGCAGCAGCGTCGCTTTTTCCTCGCTGGAGGTCAGGGCAATAATCTTTAGCCCCATCATCCGGGCAAACTGAACGGCAAACAGCGCCACACCGCCAGTCCCCTGAGTGAGTACGGTTTCACCGGGTTGTAATGTTCGGGACTGCATCAGGCTGTTCCAGGCCGTTACCGCCGCACAGGGTAGGGTGGCGGCCTGTTCATCGCTCAGATAGGCCGGGACGGAGACCAGCGATGCTTCATCGATCACCTTAAATTCGGTGAGCCAGCCGTCCGCGCGACTTCCCCATGCGCCGCCGCTGTTATCCGGCGTCAGGCTACCGCCCGTCCACTGTGGAAAAAAGATCCCCGCCACACGTGCGCCACAGCTAAATCGCGTGGCTTCCTCCCCGCACTCCACTACGTAACCCACTCCGTCAGAGAGTGGGATCAGCCCCGCCTGCGGCGAGAGGGTACTTTTCCCCTGTAAGATCGCCAGATCGCGATAGTTCAGGCTGACGGCGGCCACGCGGATCAGTACCTGTTTACGTCCCGGGCGCGGGCGCGGTTCTTCAACATGCTGCAGGTGGTCGATGCTGCCAAAATCATTAAGACGATAGCTGTACATTGTGGTGTCCTTTGCGATGAGATGCCGCTACCTTACGTTCTCCGGACTGTACTGATAATGACTGAAAAGATATTTTTACTGACTTATCGTCCATAAAAAGAGGATGTGATGGATCCGCTAGATGATGTTTTTGCCGCGATGCACGTTAACAGCGCGCTTCATTCACGCCTGCGGCCGCGTGCGCCCTGGGGCGTCAGCTTTATCAAAAGTCGTTCGATACGCTTTGGTTTTATGCTGGAAGGGCAGGGATGGCTGAAGGTAAACGGTCAGCCACCGCGCAGACTGCACCACGGAGAGGGGTTTATTGCCAGGCCCGGCGTTCTGCTGTCGCTGACTGATGAGCCGCAGACACCTACCCGCGCCTGCGAGGAGGTTTTCGCCGACTGCGCAGGAAAAAGCGCCGTTTTTGGCGGCGAAGGGGATCCAGCCGAACTGCTCTGCGGCTGGCTGACCTTTGACGACAGCGGTGCTCAGCCCCTGCTGTCGCTACTCCCCGACTGTGTCGTGATCCCGGCGGATGCGGGACGTTCGCCGCTGCTCGCAGCCACGCTTCAGCTGCTGGCGCTGGAGACCGACGAGCCGCATCTGGGATCGCGCATTGTTGTCCGTCGCCTGGCGGACGTACTCTTCATGCAGGCTATTCGCACCCATTACCGGCAGACACAGCCCCAGCAGGGCTGGATGGCGGCGCTGTCTGACAGCCGTCTGCGCCCGGTGATTGAGAAAATCCATCAGCAGCTGGCGTTTCCGTGGCGTCTGAGCGAGATGGCGAAGCAGGCGGGCATGTCGCGTTCGGCGTTTAGTACACATTTCAGGCAGGTTACTGGTGAAACGCCGGGAGAGTATCTGGCCCGCTGGCGCATCTGGCGTGCACGCTGCCTGTTGCGTCACCCGAACCTGACGCTGGGAACCATCGCCCGGCGGGTGGGTTATGATTCCGCGATCACTTTCGGTCGGGCATTCAAACGCTATGAAGGGCGGACGCCTGGCGAATATCGCCGTGCACAGTCGTTGCAGCTGAAATGAGCTCTGACCCGCTGGGCAGGGAAAAAGCAGGGGCAGGGTTCGATTCCGTCTGCGAATTACTGCAATCTTAAACGGTTATAAACGGGCATAAACGGTCATTCCGGCGTGCTGTGAATGAGACTGAGATCGAAGTTGTAAACCCTCAAACTGGCTTGTTAATGATATGTGATATCGCTCAAGGATTTTGTTTTGGGCTTTTGGTTATATGTTAACCAATGTTTACGTTGTCATTTTGTTTTTTGATAATAAATAAGCTTTAAATCAGTGCTTTACCCTTGAATTTAAAGTGTAGGTTTTTAATTTATTAATAAATGACAACGTCAACATATTGCTTGTGAGACGTCCAATTTCGCTACTGGAGAGAGAAATGAGTCAGCTGCCCGAGAAGATGAACGCCGTTGTCTGCCACGGCCCACAGGATTATCGCTTTGAGCAGGTTCCGGTGCCGCTGCCAAAGGCTAATGAACTGGTGATCAAAGTAGAAGGCTGCGGCATCTGTGCCGGTGACTGTAAATGTAAAAACGGCGCGCAGATGTTCTGGGGGGAAAATCCGTGGGTGAAACCGCCGGTGATCCCGGGGCACGAATTCTATGGTCGCGTTGCTGCACTGGGTGAGGGCAGCGAGAAGAAATTTCGCGTTGGCGAGCGGGTGATTGCCGAGCAGATCGTGCCGTGCTGGGAGTGCCGCTACTGCAAATCGGGCAGCTACTGGATGTGTGAAACCCACAATATTTATGGCTTCCAGAAGGATGTGGCTGAAGGCGGAATGGCGGAGTACATGCGCTTCTCCGCTAACGCTATCGTCCATAAAATTCCGGAAAGTCTCAGCCACGAAGATGCGGTACTGATTGAGCCAATGGCCTGTGCGATCCACACCGTGGCACGCGGCGATATCCAGCTGGAGGATGTGGTGGTACTGGCCGGAGCCGGGCCGCTGGGCCTGTGCATGGTGCAGGTTGCCCGGCTGAAAACACCGAAAAAACTCATTGTTATTGATGCAATGGACGATCGTCTGGCGCTGGCGAAATCGTTTGGTGCCGATGTGGTGATTAACCCCCTGAAGGAAGATGCCGACAAAATTGTTAAGTCGCTCACCGGCGGCTACGGCTGCGATGTCTATATCGAGGCCACGGGCTCCCCGGTTGGGGTGACTCAGGGGCTGCAGATGATTCGCAAGCTGGGGCGCTTCGTTGAGTTCAGCGTGTTCGGTAAAGAAACCACCGTTGACTGGTCAATTATCGGCGACCGTAAAGAGCTGGATATTCGCGGTGCGCATCTGGCCCCCTACAGTTATGAAATTGCTATCGACCTGTTTGAACGCGGTCTGGTGACGTCAACGGGGGTGGTAACCCACAGTTATTCACTTGAACAGTGGGATCAGGCGTTTGCCCTTGCCGATTCCACCGATTCAATAAAAGTTGTTCTGGTTCCGTAGTGATTTTTTACCGCTGTTATTTCTGTCGTTATTAATAAATAAAAATACTTCCCCTACAGGAGAATATCCATGTTTTCATTCGTCAAAAAAACACTGCCGATTATTATGGCAGGCGGAATGCTGTTGGCCGCCAACACCGCAGTGGCAAAGCAATTAACCATTGGCGTCTCTTTCCAGGAATTAAATAACGATTATTTCGTGACGATGAAACAGTCGCTGGAACAAGCCGCCGCTGAAATTGGCGCAAAGGTCTATGTTGCCGACGCTCATCATGACGTATCCAGGCAGATTAATGACGTTGAAGACATGCTGCAAAAGAAAGTCGATATTCTGCTGATTAACCCGACCGATACCGTGGGCGTACAGTCCGCCGTAATGTCAGCCCATAAGGCGGGCGCGGTAGTGGTGGCCATCGATGCCCAGGCCGAAGGTCCGGTGGACTCCTTTGTCGGTTCTGAAAACTATGATGCAGGATTACAGGCCGGGGAGTATCTGGCGAAATCCCTGGGCGAGAAGGGCAAGGTCGCCATCCTCGACGGCATTCCGGTCGTACCGATCCTTGAGCGCGTGCGCGGCTTTGAGGCCGCAATGAAAAAATATCCTGATATTAAGATCGTCACCAAACAAAACGGTAAACAGGAGCGTGATACCGCGCTGACCGTCACCGAAAATATGCTGCAGTCGGCGCCGGATCTGAACGGCATCTTCAGCGTTAATGATACCGGTGCACTGGGTGCGCTGGCTGCCATTCAGAGCAGCGGTGCCAAAGTGAAGCTGGTCAGCGTTGACGGTCAGCCGGAGGCAATTAAAGAGATCGAAAAGGCCGATTCTCCGTTTATCGCTACCTCCGCGCAGTTCCCGCGTGACCAGATGCGCATCGCACTGGGTATTGCGCTGGCCCGCCACTGGGGAGCGAATGTACCGAAAACCGTACCGGTAAAAGTTAAGCTGATCGACCACAGCAATGCGAAAGGCTTTAGCTGGTAATAGCATTTACTGTTCGCTCTGCGTCAGCAGAGCGATAACCCGGAAGCGATGCTGATGACACCTTTACTGGAACTCAAACAGATTAAGAAATCTTTTCCCGGAGTAAAAGCGCTGGACGGTATTAACCTGACGGTACAGCCCGGAGAAATACATGCGCTGCTCGGAGAGAACGGTGCGGGTAAATCAACGCTGGTGAAAATCATGTGTGGTATTCACCAGCCGGATGAAGGCGAGATTATTTTACAGGGTAAGCGCTGCAGTCTTCCTGATTATCGCCACGCCATTGAAGCGGGGATCGGAATTATATTTCAGGAGTTCTCGCTAATCCCTTATATGAGCGCGGTCGATAATATTTTCCTGAATCGTGAAATAAAAAACCGCTGGGGGCTGCTGGACCGTCGTGAAATGCGCCGCAAAGCCCGCAGCGTTTTTAAACGCCTGGCGGTGGATATTGATATGGACTGCCCGGTGGAGCAGCTGAGCGTTGCGCAGCAGCAGTTTGTCGAAATTGCCAAAGCGCTGTCGCTGGACGCGCGCGTGCTGGTGCTGGATGAACCGACCGCCACGCTGACGCCGGGCGAGGCTGACCATCTGTTCAGCGTCATGCACGATCTTCGCCTGCTGGGCGTGGGCATGGTATTTATCTCGCACCATCTGGATGAAATTTTTGCGGTGTGCGACCGCATCACCGTGCTGCGTGACGGCTGCTATATCGAAACGCTGCCGACCGCCGAGACCGATATCGACGAGCTGGTGAAGCTGATGGTTGGCCGCAAAATTGAGAATACCTTCCCGGTGAAATCGCACGAGCCTGACCGCTCCAGGCGGCTGCTGGAAGCCAGCGTTCAGCGCACCAGGCAGAGTCAGACGGATAACTTCCAGCTGTATGCCGGAGAGATCCTCGGCTTTGCCGGACTGGTGGGTTCCGGGCGTACCGAAACCATCTCGGCGCTGATTGGAGCCAGCCCCTGCTATCGCAAAAGCGTCAGGCTTAACGGCGAGGAAGGCAGGCTGAACAGCCCGGCTCAGGCGCTACAGCAGGGCATTGGCCTGCTGCCGGAAAACCGGAAAACCGAAGGACTGGTGCTGCCGTTCTCGGTGGCACAAAACATCACGCTTAACCGCCATGAAAAGCGTGGCAAGATTTTTGTTCATGCCGGCCGGGAGCGCGACATCGTTCAGCGGCTGATCCGCGCAGTGGGAGTGAAAACGCCCGATGCCGACACCGCAGTGTCAACGCTCAGCGGCGGCAACCAGCAGAAGGTGGTGATCGCCCGCTGGTTGAACAACGACTGCAATATTTTGATCTTTGATGAGCCCACGCGCGGTATCGACGTGGGAGCGAAGTCAGAAATTTACCAGCTGATGCAGCAACTGACTGCAAAAGGCATCTCTATCATCATGATTTCTTCCGAGTTACCGGAAATTATCGGCGTTTGCGACCGGGTGCTGGTATTTCGCGGTGGACACATCGTCGCCGAACTGACCGGAAATGAAATCGAATCTGGCAACATCATGCTACATGCCACCGGGAGCGCACAATGAGCGGAATCGAACAGATGTCATCTACCTCAACTCCCCGCGCTGCGGGACCCGGGCTGGCAAAGCGCTGGGAAAAACTGCTTCACCATCCTGCCGTACTGCCGTTTATTGGCTTCGTAGTGCTGTTTGTTCTGATGAGCCTGCTGAACGACAGCTTCCTGACGGTCAACAACCTGACTAACGTTGCCCGCCAGGTGTCCATTAACGCGATTATCGCGGTCGGGATGACCTGTGCGATCCTTACCGGTGGTATCGATCTTTCCGTCGGTCCGGTTATGGCGCTGGCCGGTTCTGTTGCCGCCGGCCTGATGATGGCGGCTGTTCCAATACCGCTGGCGGTACTGGCTGCTCTGCTGGTTGGCGTGCTGTTTGGTCTGGCTAACGGTACCTGCATTGCCTGGCTGCGGATGCCGCCGATTATCGTTACTCTGGCGTCGATGGGCATCGCCCGTGGTCTGGCGCTGCTGTACACCGGCGGCTACCCGATCTCCGGCCTGCCGGATGTGTTCTCCTTCCTGGGGCGCGGCACGGTATTCGGCATTCAGGTTCCAATTCTGGTGATGGCGGCGGTTTACGTCGTGGCATGGATTATGCTGCACCACCTGTCATTTGGTCGCTACGTCTATGCTATCGGCGGTAATGAAGAGGCTGCGCGGCTGAGCGGTATCCGCGTGCAGCGTTACAAGATGCTGGTGTATGTGATTAGCGGCGTGACGGCGGCGCTGGCCGGACTGGTGCTGACTTCGCGCCTGATGAGCGGACAGCCAAACGCGGGTGAAGGCTTTGAGCTGGATGCGATTGCGGCGGTGGTGCTGGGCGGTGCGGCAATTTCCGGCGGTCGTGGGGCAATCATCGGCACGCTGGTCGGAGCGATGATGCTGGGCGTATTGAACAACGGGCTGAATCTGATGAGTGTCTCACCGTATATTCAGAATGTGGTAAAGGGGGGGATTATTCTGGCAGCGATTTATCTAAGTTCGGTCAGGCGTAAGTAGAGTCAGGTAGCCGAAGGACTCTGGCCGTGCCGTGCGTTGAAAGGATCCCCAATCCTCCCTTGACTCACGGCACCAGCAGACTTCCGGTAAAAAATTCCCGGCGCCCGGCGCGATCGCCATCGGTAGTATTAATCGCGTCAAATAATAATTCCGCTGCAATCTCTCCCAGCATTGCCGTGTCATGATAAACTCCGGCAATACGCATACCATAACTGTCTGCCCTGGGCGGTTCATCTATCGAGAAAAACTTTATCTGCGGATAGATATTTAACTGGTGGCACAGGGATATGGCGCCAAGTGTAATAATCCCGTTGAGGCCGATGATGTATTCCGGCTGATTCTCCGGCTGCATCAGCCAGTTTCTGACTTCCTGCTCCTGAGAGATAAAATCATAATCACCGTTGATAATGGTAATTTGGTTTTTCTTACCGTACAGCGCATCCAGAATTCCTGCCGTTCGGCTCAGGGTGATCTCAGAATTTGCCGGACCGCCGAGAATCAGCATTTTCGACTCAGGCTGTGCGGAAAGATATTCCCCGGCCAGCAGACCAATTTTACTGTTGTTGAGGAACACGCCGCTGAGTTGCCTGCCAAAGATGTCTCTGTCTATAAGAATCAATGGGATACGATAAGCGCCGGCCTGATCCAGATAGGCGGGTTGATACTGTTTATCATCACGCACTGCCGACAGCAAAATGCCCCGCGCTTTATAGCTGAACAACGCCTGAATAGCCTGATTTTCTGCTTCTTCACTGCCGTCGGTATCAAATAACATGATCTGATAGCCCTGTTTACGGGCAATGCGCGAAACTCTCTGGATCAAAGAAGAATAAAAAGGGTTATACAGACTGCTGGTGACGATACCAATAATCTGGCTGCTGCTGCTTTTTAATCCCTGTGCAAAGGCGTTAGGAACATAATTAAGCTCTTTAGCTATCGCATGGATCTTTTCACGGGTGGCAGGCTTAACCAGTTCAGGTTTATTAAACGCGCGGGAAACCGTGATATTAGTGACGCCAGCTCGTCGGGCAATATCCACGATTGTGGAATTTGGAATCGCTTTCGGCACCGTCATTCCTTGCATTTGCTGTGATTAGAACGCTTATTGTAAGGAAGCGCTTTCAAATAAGCCAGATGTAACACGGGGACGATCCCGCTACGGTAGAGCCGATTTCGGGTAACGTGATGCCTCGCTCGCTGGCATTGCTGACGCCTGGCAGGCGTTCGCTTCCTAAGCAGAAAAGGGTACGGCTGTGGCGGATTCGCCAGGGATTTACCGTGAGGTGCGTGATGAGGCCTGGATGACATCCATTGCCTCTGTGCCTCGTCTGCTTATTCCTGAACTGTATCAATCATTCAAGCTCACCTCACTGCACGAGTGGCGCAGCTTAGCTGCGTTTATCACGTCATTATACTAGTGCTAATGCATTCGTGCGTTTCAAACTCGCAGGCTGCTTTTTTATCGTGACAGACGGAAACGTTGAGAGTGATGTCATAACCGAGCGGTAAAAGGCTGCTTTGCAGAGGCTAAGTGAAGATTTGATAAACAATCGAGGCTGACCCTGTTCAGCCTTGCTGAAAGCAAACGCCAAAGTTGAAAACAGTGACAGGGTATTTTGTCTGTCAGGCTCTGGTGTCAGTCAGTGCGAACTTGCGTATACGGATCTGCCACAGATTTTACAAGCCAGTTACAACAGGGAGTGACCATTGAGTCGCATTGTTGACAAAAGGATAGGTATATTTTGGTATTTTTTTGACGGCTTCTGACTTAGAGTAGGGAATCAGCCAGTGGTCTTCAATACCGCTGCTGCCAGCAGAAAAACAGTGAAAGCCGATACTGCCAGGTGAGTGGATTTAGCGGTACAACCAGGGCCAGAGCTTAATTCAGAATGTTGAGCGGCCTGTTGCTGTGTATCGGGAGAGGGTGGGGGCGGTTTTTTTGCCAAATCAGCGCAGGAGTGCGCGCTGATTTTTGACAAAACGAGTCCATTAAGCCGGAATGAATCGGCTTGAACGACAATAAAATTCAAAAATTGCTTAATTAATTAGCGTTTTTTCTTAGGAAAAGATGATGCCCTTATGTCTTTAATATAAGATAAAAGACTATATGCAGAAACGACGATTAATAGTATCGCTACTGTCATTAATATCAGGTCGCTCATTAAATATTCCTCAAAAAATCTTTTATATTTTTTAAAAGAGAAAACGAAAATATAAAAATTATTTATATTTTCAACTCACAGGTTTTCAGGAAATTATCATAGATAAAACTATCTAATGTTTTGCTGTGCGTGCGCTTTATCATTAGCTCAACCTCCCATGCCCGAAGAATGGCATAAGACCGTAACGAACATGTAAAATTGGGCCTTTCTTGACTGTTAAGGTATGCTACTTGTTACGACAATACTAAGTAAAATAACTTTTCTATCAAATATCTTTGCCCGTCATTTTTTGTTTTTCCCCCTCAAGGATCGAAAAAGAAAGTTCGGAGCCTTTTTTTAATGGCTTTTTTTGTTTAGATTTCGTGCGTGGGAAAGGATTCTGCGTATTTAATACAGCAGGTGAAACCAGATGAATCAGCAACTGATTAAGCGACCCATTTCGATAGTGCTACCCAGGCCGGAGGGACTGTATCAGTTCCACACGGTAGATACTGCAGAAATAGAAACAGAACTTCGTTACGAATTTTTAACAACGAATTGCAAACCTTATACAACGGATATTGCCCATAACCGAAGGACCGGAGATCGCAAGACCGATCAGCGGGCAACCGATAACCCTCAGGGAAGCTTCAGTTTGGTGCAGGGGGGAAGCAGCGATACCGTTTTTAACCCCTACAAGCCAAACTCCGAGAGCCTGTTTATTTCCCTGCTGCTGCAGGGGACCATCGAGCTGACCGGGCGGACGCCGTTACAGACCAAAGTGCTGACGGCAGGATCGCTGGCGCTGTATGAACGAGACAGGCCGCTGCACTACAACAGCGGTCACGTAAAACAGCTGTTTCTGATCCTGCCCTATGCCTACGCGCGCGCGGCACTGGGTGGCGGTCTGGACGAGCTGGCCCTGTCGCTTGACGACCAGCCGCTGTCACCGTTTATTCGATCTCAGATGATGCTGCTGGACGCGCATGCCGCGCATCTGAGCACCAAAGCCATTTCCAGTATTCTGGATGGGTTGTATAACGTGTCGCTGCTGATGCTGGCTGATATCGGCAGGGAGCGCGGAAACCGCATTGAAGGCAGCAAAAATTTTATTTTTTCCGCCGCCAAACGCTACATTGAACAACATTATGCTCAGGTTAATCTCTCGCCCGATGCGATTGCCGTTGCCCTGCGCTGTTCGCGTTCGGGGCTCGATCGTGCGTTTCTTGAACAGCACACTTCGGTTATGCGAGTGTTACAGGAAGTTCGGCTTAAATCAGCCAGATACCGTTTAGAAAACTATGCTGAGGAGCGTATTGATACCATCGCTTACCTGTGTGGATTCAGCAGTCCCAGCATTTTTAGCAAGCTTTTCAAGTTGCGTTTTGGCATGTCTCCTAAAGCCTGGCGCCAGGCTTTTATTAACAGCTATTCGTTCCAGCCTGCGGAAAAGAACAACATCTGCGGCTGATTAATCGCCTCTGTCGCTAAGCTGAAAAGGCCAGCAGCATGGCCTCGGGATGAGGCCACCTGTTCCGGTTTGACCCTGAACTACACCAGGCCGTTGTTCACCAGCGAGCTGCGGGTGATATCGGCGATCGTTTTCGCGCCGGTCAGCGTCATCGCCACGCGCATCTCTTTCTCAATCAGCGTCAGCAGATTCTCCACGCCTGCCTGGCCTGCGGTGGCCAGCGCGTAGATAAAGGCGCGGCCCAGCAGCACGCTGTCGGCACCCAGCGCAATCATCCTGACCACATCCAGACCGTTGCGGATACCGCTGTCGGCCAGAATAGTGATGTCGCCTTTTACCGCATCGGCAATCTGCGGCAGCGCCCGCGCGGTGGACAGGACGCCGTCCAGCTGGCGACCACCGTGGTTCGACACCACAATGCCGTCAGCACCAAAGCGCACTGCGTCACGGGCATCGTCAGCGTCCAGGATGCCTTTAATCACCATCGGACCGTCCCAGAATTCGCGGATCCACTCCAGATCTTTCCAGCTGATTGACGGGTCGAAGTTGTTCGCCAGCCAGCCGATATAATCCTCCAGACCGGTCGGTTTGCCGAGGTAGGTGGAGATATTGCCCAGATCGTGCGGGCGACCATTCACGCCAACATCCCACGCCCACTGCGGATGAAGCACTGACTGGAAGTAGCGGCGCATAGCGGCATTTGGCCCGCTCATGCCGGAGTGAGCATCGCGGTAGCGTGCGCCGGGCGTGGGCATGTCTACGGTAAATACCAGCGTGGTGCAGCCTGCCGCTTTGGCCCGCTCCAGCGCATTGCGCATAAAGCCGCGATCCTTCAGCACATAAAGCTGGAACCACATCGGACGGTTAATTGCCGGGGCAACTTCTTCAATCGGGCAGACGGAAACGGTTGAGAGCGTGAAGGGAATACCTTTCGCCGCCGCCGCGCGTGCAGCCTGGACTTCGCCACGGCGGGCGTACATGCCGCACAGACCGACCGGCGCCAGCGCAACCGGCATGGCCAGCGTTTCCTTAAACAGCGTGGTTTGCAGACTCAGCTGAGACATGTCGTTAAGCACGCGCTGCTTCAGTGCGATCTGCGACAGGTCTTCAACGTTGCGCCGCAGCGTATGTTCGGCGTAGGCTCCACCGTCGATATAGTGAAAAAGGAAGGGCGGTAACATACGTTTTGCCGCCGCACGATAGTCAGTTCCTGCCGAAATAATCATCAGTTCTATCCTTTATTACATCATTCTCTGTCATCCGGCAGCCGGGTAATGCGCTGCTGCCGGGCTTCATCTTCATGCAGGGTTTTCATCGTGGTGAGAACAAACCCCAGATGGTGCTGAGCCGCTTTACGCGCCCGTTCCGGGTCGCTGGCGAGGATCGCCAGCAGCAGCTCTTCATGTTGTTCGGTCAGACGGGCAAAGATCGTTGGCACGGTGTACATCCGCTCACGGCTGTGCGCCACCGAGCTTTGCAACAGGTCAAAGAATCCGCGCATGGTCTGTAGTAACACCGCATTGTGCGAGGCCTCCGCAATGGCCAGGTGAAAGCGTACGTCGGCCTGGTTGGCCATATCGGCTGAGATGCTTTCCTGCTGCTGGATGGCATCAAAGCAGCTCTGTAAGCGTTCTTTGTCAGCGGGCGTGGCACGCAGCGCAGCATACCAGGCGGTACTGGCCTCAATCGCGTGACGCGCCTCCAGAATATCGTTGCGGTAGTTCGGGTCATCGGCAACCAGCAGCTTTAGCGGCTGCACAATGCGTTCTTCCGACCAGCGCGTATTGCCATCACAGAGCCAGGTGCCACCGCCGCGTTTGCTGTACAACAGCCCTTCACCAATCAGTGCGCGGATAGCTTCACGCAGTGAAGAGCGAGAAACACCCAGCTCCTGTGCCAGCTGGCGCTCGGCAGGCAGACGCGCCCCCGGCTCCAGCTGATTTTGATGAATCAGGGTTTTAATGCGTCCTGCGAGTAGCAGTGTGCCTGAAGGCGGTGGCGTCAGGGTCATGGGATCATCCAGGTGAGCACGTAGGCTTGTAAAGTGGTAATGACCCCTACCATACAGGTGAAAATCAGACTGTGCTTCACCGTAAAGCGGAACAGATCGGATTCTCTGCCCACCAGCCCCACAGCGGCACAGGCGATAGCGATCGACTGCGGCGAGATCATCTTGCCGGTTACGCCACCGGTCGTATTGGCGGCAACCAGCAGCAGGTCCGATACGCCAATCTGCTGCGCGGTGGTGGCCTGTAGCGCGGCGAACAGGGCGTTAGAGGACGTATCTGAACCGGTCAGGAAGACACCCAGCCAGCCGAGGAACGGCGAGAAGAAGGTGAATGCGTGACCGGTATGGGCCAGCGCCAGCGCCAGCGTGGCGGAGAGCCCGGAGTAGTTGGCAATAAAGGCGAAGGCCAGCACCATCCCGATGGAGTAAATCGGCAGCGTCAGATCTTTCAGCGTACCGGCAAAGGTGCGCAGCGCATCAGACGGCTTCATTTTCAGATAGATGATAGAGATCAGCGCGGCAACGATAATCGCCGTACCGGTTGCGGACAGCCAGTCGAATTTATAGACCGCCGCGTACGGCGTGATAGCCGCTACCACCGGAGGCATTTTCGCCACCAGCTTATCGAGGAAGGGAACCGGAATAGTCACGACCAGGTGATAGAGCGCGCCACCCGGTGCAAACAGCGCTTTGAACGGCGGGATGCTCCACAGTGTGACGGTCGCGGTCAGGAACAGGAACGGCATCCAGGCGCGGATAATCTGTCCGGGGCGATACTTCTCCACGTTCAGCGGCTGTACGGTGGCGTTGTCCGTGGGTTTAAAGCGGAAGATGCGCACCGGTTTCCACACGCGCAGGAACAGCGTCAGGCACACCAGCGAAACCAGCGAAGAGATAATGTCCGGCAGTTCAGGGCCGAGGAAGTTAGAGCTGAGGTACTGCGCCAGGGCAAAGGAACCGCCTGCCACGATCACCGCCGGCCAGGTTTCTTTAATTCCGCGCCAGCCATCCATGATTGCCATGATCCAGAACAGCACGATGATCGTCAGGAACGGCAGCTGGCGGCCCACCATCTGGCCAATTTCAAAGCTGTCCAGCCCGGTGACCTGACCTGCCACGATAATCGGGATCCCCATCGCACCAAAGGCGACCGGCGCGGTGTTAACGATCAGGCACAGGCCGGCGGCGTAGAGCGGATTAAAGCCCAGTCCGACCAGCAGGGCAGCGGTGATCGCCACGGGAGCACCGAATCCGGCGGCACCTTCCAGAAAGGCACCGAAGGAGAAGCCGACAATCAGCATCTGCAGGCGCTGATCGGGGGTGATCGACAGGATAGAGGCGCGGATAATATTAAACTGCCCGGTTTTCACCGAGATTTTATAAACAAACACCGCGGCGACGATGATCCAGGCGATCGGCCACAGCCCGTAGAAAAAGCCGTAAACCACCGAGGCCAGCGCGCGATCGATCGGCATACGGTAGAGGAACAGCGCCACCATCAACGCCAGAACAACGGTGATCGTGGCGGCAACATACCCCTTCAGCTTGAGCTTAATCAGCGCAAAGAAGAAGAAGATGATTGGAATAGCGGCGATCAGGCTGGACAGCCAGATATTGCCGAGGGGATCGTAAACTTGTTGCCAGGGTTGCATGGCGGCGTCTCCAAAAACATTCTTTTTATAACCATTTTGGTCAGACCAAAATGGCGATTTCGGCTGTGCTGTCGCTGATAGTTAATATTTTGTGAGTATAAAACAACAGATGTGATGTCTATTTTGTCTTTTTGTGGCTGCTATTCACATTTTATCTAAATTGGTCTGGCCAATATTGTAGCCCGGTGGTGAAGATTGATGATTGAAGCGGATCGGAACTGCCGATGGGATCCGCGCAGAGCAGAGCGGTGCTTTCTCCTACTCAGCGACTTTCTGCGCTGGCATAACGGCGTTGCTGCCCTTTTGTCGATGTGGTGTAAAGAGATGGCTTAAGCGCGATGAGTTGATTTCAGGCACTACACATTTCAGGCATTAGCGGTTATTATCCCGCCAATAAATTTAATACGAATAGTTCTTATTTATGTCATTGTTCTGATTCTCAGGAGAGATAATGCGTTTTCCTCGGGCCTTAACTTCATCTCTGTTTGCGCTGTCACTTGCCTGTTCACCCGCTGCGTTTGCTGCCGCTGAAAGCTCAACGGTCAGTATCGTCCACGCTCAGGGCACCACGGTCGTCCCGAAAAATCCGCAGCGCGTGGTGGTGCTCAGTCCGGCCGCGCTGGATATTATCGATGCGCTTGGCGTAAAGGTGATCGGCGTCCCGAAAACCAGCGCCCACTACCCGGCGCACCTGGCCAAATATAACGGCCAGCAATATTTCGATGCCGGTACGCTGTTTGAGCCAAACTTTGAAGCACTGAGCAACGCAAAACCCGATCTGATTATTGCCGGTGCCCGCGCGCGCGATGCCTGGGGAAAACTGAGTGAAATTGCCCCGACGATCTCTCCCGACCTTGACCCGCATCACTTCCTTGCCAGCATGACCGAACGCACCGAACAGCTGGGTGAAATTTTCGGCAGGCAGGAGAAAGCCAGAGAGGTGCTGGCCGCGTTTAATACCCAGATCGCCGACCTGCGTAAAGAATCTGCCGGCGCCGGTAGCGCGATGATGCTGATGGTCAACGGCGGCAAACTCAGCGCCTACTCTCCGGGTTCCCGCTTTGGCTTTATCTATGATGTGCTGGGCTTTAAACCGGCTACCACCTTTGCTGAAACCGGCAACCACGGCAACGCGGTTTCGCCCGAGTTCGTGATGGAAGCCAATCCGGACTGGCTGTTCGTGTTAGATCGCGACAGCGCGCTCGGTCGTAAAGATGGCAGCTCTGCGCAGCAGGTGCTGGATAACCCGCTGGTACGTAAAACCCGGGCCTGGAAAAAACAGCAGGTCGTGTATCTGGACTCCGGTTCTCTCTATATCGCCGGTGGTCTGCAGAGTTACAGCCTGCTAATGACCCAGGTGAAGCAGGTGCTCGACAAGTCGAAAACTCAGCCGTAAATGAAATCCTTCGCCTTTACCGCAGGTCTGGTGCTGTTACTGGGCCTGACTATGGTCAGCCTGTTTGTGGGCGTCAGCCGCGTCACCCTCGTCAGTCTGTGGACCGATCCTGAAATGCGCGAGATCCTGCTGATCAGCCGCTTCCCGCGAACTGCCGCCCTGTTGCTGGCGGGAAGCGCGATGAGCGTTGCCGGTCTGATTATGCAGATGCTGACGCAGAATCGCTTTGTTGAACCTTCGGTGGTTGGCACCACCCAGTCAGCCGGTCTGGGCCTGCTGCTGGTGATGATTGTCAGCCCCGCCGCGCCGATTATGTTGAAGATGGGCGTGGCATCACTGTTTGCGCTGTTCGGTACCGCACTGTTTATGCTGCTGATTAATCGCATCAGGATGAAATCCTCGCTGATGGTGCCGCTGGCGGGCATTATGCTTGGCGCAGTGTTCAGCGCGGTCACTACCTTCCTGGCGATGAAATTCGATCTGCTCCAGGCACTGGGAGCCTGGGAATCCGGTGATTTTTCCAGCGTGATGCAGGGTCGCTATGAGCTGCTGTGGGGCGTGGGCCTCATCACTCTGCTGGCCGCGCTGATCGCTGACCGCTTTACCGTTGCCGGAATGGGGCGGGACTTCTCGGTGAATATTGGCCTGCGCTACCAGCAAACCATGCTGACGGGCATGGCGATGATCGCCCTGATCAGTGGCGTGGTGATCGTAGTGGTGGGCGTGCTGCCTTTCCTCGGCCTGATCGTGCCGAATATCGTTAGCCTGGCGCTGGGCGATAACCTCAGGCGTACCGTGCCCTGGGTGGCGCTGCTGGGGGCCATACTGGTGCTGGCCTGCGATATTATCGGTCGGCTGATTGTCCATCCGTTTGAAATTCCGGTCAGCGCGCTGCTTGGCGTGCTGGGTGCGGCAATTTTCCTCGTGCTGATTGTGAGGTCCAAACGCCGTGTACACTGAGAATTCAAACTCCAGCCGGTTCACACCGGCTCGGCGCCTGCTGCTGCTGAGCGCGCTGGTGCTGGTGCTGATGACGATCTTTATGACTCTTCAGCTCCACGGCAATATCGGCTACATCCTCAGGCACCGGGGGCAAATCCTGGCCACCATGATTCTGGTGGCGTTTGCATCCGGCATCAGCACGCTGCTGTTTCAGACCATCACCCAGAATCGCATTCTGACGCCATCGGTGATGGGGCTGGAATCGCTGTTTGTCCTGCTGCAAACCCTGCTGATCTTTGCGCTGGATGTGGGCGGGCTGAGCATGCTGGGCAGCGTGGGGCGCTTTCTTGCCGAAGGGGCGCTGCTGGTAACCTTTGCCACACTGCTCTATCGCTGGCTGCTCAGTGGCTCCGGGATGGACCTGCACCGCGTCCTGCTGATTGGTCTGGTGTGCGGCACGCTGTTCCGCAGCGCCTCCGGGCTGATGCAGCGCCTGATGTCCCCCGGCGACTTTGCCGTGCTGCAAAGTCGGATATTTGCCACCTTTACCCGTGCCGACAGCGGCGTGCTGATGGTTTCCGCACTGATTATCGCGCTGGTATCGCTGGTGGTCTGGCAGATGCGCCACCGGCTGGATGTGATTGCACTGGGTGCCAGTTCAGCCACCGCGCTGGGTGTCGCCTGGCACCGTAACGTCACGGGTATTCTGCTGCTGGTGGCGCTGTTGGTGGCGACCTCCACCGCACTGGTCGGGCCGATGATGTTCCTCGGCCTGCTGATCGTTAACCTGACCTATCCGCTGATCGCTTCATGGCGACATCACTATCTGCTGCCCGGCAGCGTGTTGATTGGCATGGCGACGCTGATTGGCGGTCAGCTGGTGCTGGAGCGCCTGCTCAGTATGGCCGGCACCCTGTCGGTGGTAATTGAATTTACCGGCGGTGCGCTGTTTATTTACCTGTTGCTGAGGAAGGCCAAAAAGTGATTGAAGTAAAAAATGTCAGTAAACACTACGACCAGCAGCCGGTTCTGCAGGATATCTGTGCTACTTTGCCGTCGAGCGGGGTGACCTCGATTATTGGGCCAAACGGCGCGGGCAAATCGACCCTGCTGTCGGTGATCAGCCGCCTGCTGCAGGCAGACAGCGGCAGCGTCAGGGTAGATGCGCTGGATGTCAGCGATGCCAACAGTGAAAAGCTGGCGCAGGTACTGTCGGTACTGCGCCAGGAGAATCATTTCACCAGTCGTCTGACGGTGTACGACCTGGTCAGCTTTGGCCGCTATCCTTACAGCAAAGGGCGACTGAACGCCGACGATCGCCGCCACGTTGACCAGGCGCTCGGTTTTCTGGATCTGGTTCCGCTGCAAAACCGCTATCTGGACGCGCTTTCCGGCGGCCAGCGCCAGCGCGCCTTTGTGGCGATGGTGTTATGTCAGGATACCAAATACGTGCTGCTGGATGAGCCGCTGAACAATCTCGATATGAAGCACAGCGTGGCGATGATGCGCCAGCTCCGACGCGCGGCGGATGAGCTGGGCAAATCGATTGTGCTGGTGATCCACGATATCAACTTTGCCTCAGCGTGGTCTGACTACATTCTGGCGATGAAGGGCGGCAGACTGGTGTTTCGCGGCACGCCGCATGAAGTGATGGTGCCGCAGGTGATTGAAGATATCTTCGATCTGCCGGTGACCGTCGAGGCGTTGAACGGTCAGAGAATCGCGGTTTACTACCGCTGACCGTCTTCTGGCGTACAGCCTGGTCAGCAATCAGATCGCGTTTCGGAACGGATGCCGTGCTGCTGTTCAGCGGCGCGACATCCGTTTGCCCTTATGCCAGCTTAATCAGTACCATGCCCACCAGTAGCAGCAGCAGGCCAGTCCAGCCCTGACGATTCAGGCGCTGGCCGAACAGAATCCAGCCGGCGGCAACGGTGGCCACGATCCCGAAGCCGCCCCACAGCGCGTAGGCCACCGACAGGTCGATACCCTTTACCGCCTGAGACAGCGCGCTGAACGCCGCGAGCACCGCGCCCAGCGACAGCACGCCATAAAGCCTGCGGCGAAAGCCATCGGACAGTTTCAGAAAAATATTGGCGACGATCTCCAGCATAATAGCCGCAGTCAGCCACGCGGCGTGCATCCATTCAAACGCCGGCATGCTGCACATCCACGGCTTTTTTCGCCACGCCGGTACCGGACTTAATCAACGCGATACCGACCACCAGCGTGGTCAGGCCGAGCAGTTTGGTCAGGGAAAGCGACTCTTCAAACAGCAGAACGCTGAACAGGGTAATAAACAGAATGCCGATCCCTTCCCACATCGCGTAGGCCACACCCAGGGCGATTTTCTTAATCGAAAACGACAGGGTGATATAGGAGAGGGCGATCAATAGCAGCATTAAAAAATAGCCGAGCGAGTTGCCGCTGACACCGGACCACTTCATCAGCAGGGTGCCGGTAATTTCAAAGGCGATGGCCAGCGCCAGTAATAGCCAGTAAATCATGATGCATCTTCCGTAAGATATGAATAGTGAGCCTCAACACGCTGGGTAACCAGCGCAGGCTGAAACTGAACGGGCAAGTCAACGCACGGCGTGCGTCAGAGCTAAAACGGAAGAGCGGGACTAAAGCGCGTTGCGCCAGTGTTGTTCACCGGAAGCGGAGTCGGGGAAAGCAAGGATGACAGTGAGAGTAGAGCGTTCGTTTCTGAACTGATTGTCCATAATATTTACAACTTATCCGCGTTGTTGCTTCTCGTCGGTGCGGAAAGAAAATTGTCCTCGGTAGTTAAACACCCGATATTTTTATCACGAGGCAAGGTTTTTAGCACGCCATTTGCAATTCTTTACGCTACCCATCTGTTTTTAACCAGCTAATCAAACCGTTTAAAGTCAGTTAACTGGTGTTATCTACTGAATGGCCTGAGGTTACGATGATCGACAGTATTCGGCAAATATTACGCCTCTGTCGCTCATCGTGCTCTGCCAGCGGGCGGCGCCGGTGGCAAACCTGACATGATTGACGCCGAATCTTGCCAGATTAGCCTGCGACCAGGAGAACCATTTTTCCGGAAACTTTTCGCGGTAGTCGGCCTGTCTCTGCGGACACCAGGGCATATCGCTGCTGACGCCAATTTGCTGATAAAACTGCGTTTCCTGCTCCTTCAGTGCGATAAACTCCGGCGAAGCAACAAGCTCTCCGGGCGCGTGATCTTTGCCACCGGACTCCGTCGCGATGTCAGCGGCCGGACTGTGCAGGCTGCCGTGCCACAGCAGATAGGCGTTTTGAGTGACGAACTTATTTTTTCCTGCCGGGAAAATATAGTTGGCGCAGGCGGAAGCACAGACATTTCGCACTTCCACATCCACTTTACGCCTGTGAATTTCACGCCCCATCGCCATCGCTTCTTTGACATCGCCGCCCATGCTGTTGAAGGAGACTTTTTCCACTCGCCGCATTTCCAGCTGCTGGTGCAGCGCCGCGGCGGAGCCCTTAACAATTTCTCCGTCGAAGAACAGCGTGCCGTTGCGTACGGCAATCGATGGCGGCGAACGCAGCACGCTGTCGTCATCAATATTAATTGGCTGCCACGCAGCGGCGGCGGCGGAGAACAGAGATGTCACGGTGAAACACAGCGCTGCAATCCGCATTTTATGTCGCAGAAGGGACTGTTTTACGTCCATTTCGGCCTGGCTCCTTTATTTATCAATAGGCAAAGTATACATCCCGAGAGCGATCCGATGTGAATGTTGACGTTCAGCGGGCATTGTCCGTCAGTGTCATGGCCCAACGAACGCGGCCAGCGGTGCTGCCCCGTTTTTTTCGTCCGGGTGAAAATTGACCGACGCGATCGCGTTTTTCTGGCCTGTGGCAAAGAAACGTTTCTCGAATAGCGGTATGTTAACCTACTTATCGGTGGTGGATAGCAGGGCATGTACGAGTTCAATTTGGTTTTACTGCTGTTACAGCAGATGTGTGTTTTTCTGGTTATCGCCTGGCTGATGAGCAAAACCCGCCTTTTTATTCCGCTGATGCAGATAACGGTTCGCCTGCCGCACAAGCTGCTGTGCTATATCACCTTCTCGGTATTCTGCATTATGGGCACCTACTTCGGTCTGCACATTGAAGACTCGATCGCCAATACCCGGGCGATCGGCGCGGTGATGGGGGGCCTGCTCGGCGGCCCGGTGGTGGGTGGGCTGGTCGGGCTGACCGGCGGTTTGCACCGTTACTCAATGGGCGGCATGACCGCCCTGAGCTGCATGGTTTCGACCATCGCTGAGGGGCTGATCGGTGGCCTGCTGCACAGTATTTTCATCAGGCGGGGGCGTATCGATAAGCTGTTCAACCCGCTGACCGCAGGGGCAATCACTTTTTTTGCTGAAGTGGTGCAGATGCTGATTATCCTGCTGATCGCCAGACCGTTTCAGGATGCGTTGCACCTGGTGGGCAGCATCGCCGCGCCGATGGTGGTGACCAATACCCTCGGCGCGGCGATGTTTATGCGTATCCTGCTGGATAAGCGGGCGATGTTTGAAAAATATACCTCAGCGTTTTCCGCCACCGCGCTGAAGGTTGCCGCTTCGACCGAAGGGATCCTGCGGCAGGGTTTTAACGAAGAAAACAGCATGAAGGTGGCGCAGGTGCTGTACCAGGAGCTGGATATCAGCGCCGTGGCAATCACCGATCGGGAAAAGCTGCTGGCGTTTACCGGTATTGGCGACGATCACCATCTGCCCGGCAAACCGATCTCCTCGGGATATACCTGGCGGGCCATCGAAGAGGGCGAAGTGGTTTACGCCGACGGTAATGAGGTGCCGTATCGCTGTTCGCTGCATCCCCACTGTAAGCTGGCCTCCACGCTGGTGATCCCGCTGCGCGGCGAGAATCAGCAGGTGATTGGCACCATCAAGCTATATGAAGCGCGTAACCGTCTGTTCAGCTCGATCAACCGCACGCTGGGCGAGGGGATCGCCCAGCTGCTGTCGGCGCAGATCCTGGCGGGCAAATATGAGCGGCAGGAGGCGCTGCTGGCGCAGTCCGAGATCAAGCTGCTGCATGCGCAGGTCAACCCGCACTTTCTGTTTAACGCCCTCAACACCCTGAAAGCGGTGATCCGCCACGACGGTGAACGCGCCGGTCAGCTGGTACAGTATCTGTCAACGTTCTTCCGCAAGAACCTCAAACGGCCCTCCGAAATTGTGACGCTGGAGAATGAGATGGAGCATATCAATGCTTATCTGCAAATTGAGCTGGCGCGTTTCCAGTCGCAGCTGAGGGTGGAGATGACGGTACCGCAAGCGCTGGCGAATCAGCGTTTACCGGCCTTCACCCTGCAGCCCATCGTGGAGAATGCCATCAAGCACGGCACCTCACAGCTGCTGGGCTGCGGAGCAATCACCATTCGCGCCCGCAGTGAAGGACAACACGTTGTCGTTGAAGTGGAGGATAATGCCGGGCTGTATCAGCCAAAAAGCAGCGGTAATGGATTAGGAATGAGCCTGGTGGATAAGCGCCTGCGCGCGCGATTTGGCGAAGGCTACGGGCTGGCGGTGAGCTGTGAGCCAGACCGGTTTACCCGCGTGACGCTGCGTCTGCCGATGGAGGAAACCGCTTGTTAAAAGTGTTGATTGTTGATGACGAGCCGCTGGCGCGCGAGAACCTGCGCATCCTGCTGCAGGATGAGGGCGATATCGAGATCGTTGGCGAATGCAGCAATGCGATTGAAGGGATTCGCGCAGTGAATAACCTGAGACCGGACGTGCTGTTTCTCGATATTCAGATGCCGCGCATCAGCGGGCTGGAGATGGCCGGGCTGCTCGATCGGCGACATCGTCCCTACATTGTCTTTCTGACCGCTTTCGATGAGTACGCCATCCAGGCGTTTGAGGAGCACGCCTTCGACTATCTGCTGAAGCCGATTGAGCAGCAGCGGCTGGGCAAAACGCTGGCGCGGCTCCGCCAGGAGCGACAGGTGCAGGATATTTCGCTGCTGCCGGAGAACCAGCAGCCGCTGAAATATATTCCCTGTAGCGGCCACAGCCGCATCTGGCTGCTGCAAATGGAGGAGGTGGCGTTTGTCAGCAGTCGGATGAGCGGGGTTTACGTCACCAGCCAGGACGGAAAAGAGGGGTTTACCGAGCTGACCCTGCGCACGCTGGAAAGCCGCACGCCGCTGCTGCGCTGCCATCGGCAGTATCTGGTGAACATGACTCAGCTGAAAGAGATCCGCCTGGAGGATAATGGTCAGGCAGAACTGCTGCTGCGTAACGGGCACACGGTGCCGGTCAGCCGTCGCTATCTGAAAAGCCTGAAGGAGGCGCTGGGGCTGTAGGCCAGTTCACCTTCAGCCCGTTGAAAACCGCGGAAAAACGCTCATCACAGGTGAGCGGCAATCAGCTGCTGGTTGTCCTGATACATGGCAAACAGGTAGTTGTTGTAGCTCTGGCCACGGGTTGAGTACCCCTTCAGCTTGTGGATCATCGCCGTTGCCGTCACTTCCTGGTCTGCTTTACGCAGCTGAGCGCGGGACTGGCGGAATGACGCGTAGGCCGCGTGGGTATTGAGGTTTGTCACGTAAGCCTCTACCGACTGCTGCACGGAGTCATAGCGTGAGTAACCTTTCACCTTACCGGATCCGTTCTTACACGCCCCTTTCGCACATTTCATGCCGAAAAGGTTGTTATTGGTGCGCGTCAGCCTGGAGGTACCCCAGCCGCTCTCCGCGGCTGCCATCGTGGCGACCATGCTGTCGGGGATAATATCCACCCGGTCAAGCAGCGCGTTCCAGGGAATACGACGCGTATTCCCGGACCAGCTGATTTTGTAGCGTTTGGCGATGCCCTTCAGGCGCGAGCGCTCCGCCGGCGACCACTGGCTGCTGTACTGCTTACTGAGCAGCCAGTGACGCTCGGCGGCGATGGCCGCATTCTGGCGGGTAATGTAAGGCATGACTGTCCGGAGAAACGCTTTTTTTCTTGGGGTCCCGGAAGGGTATTTTCGCAAATCAGGAAGTGAACTGCTGTTTACACTATTGCGAGAATACTCTTTTTTACTGCCTGCCTGCTTCTTAACGCTTGTACTGGTAACGTGAGCCTTGTGATTCGCTGTGTCGGTGTGCGTCTTTGCCAGCGCACCCCCTGAAAACATCAGGGTAAAACACATCAGTATCGCCGCCCCAGATCGTCGTATGGGTATCGGTATCATGAGATCTCCTGGTCGGATGTCGATATTCCAATCCTTTCTTTATGCACGAGTTTATCGGTTGAATCGCGCATTGTAGCAAAAATAACCGTATTCGGCACGTTCGGAAATAATCCGGTTCTGAAATCATCCCGGCATAAACGGTCTGTCTGCTGCACCGGCCGTGACAGGCGTGGCGGCGGTTATTTTGAAAACTGCAGGGGGCTATTGTCTCATCCCTCTTCCTCCTCTCTCGCCGGTCAGGAAAGGGGGATGAATCTGCGCTGCCCTCTGGCCCGATCGGATCGGATTCAGGGCACGCGATCGGACATGAACTGGCAGGATCTGAACGACAGGTCTGCGTCACTGGCAGCGGCTCGGGCAGTTTCGCGGGCGGCATCCGGCGCCGGGTGCCGGGAAACATACCGCGCTCAGTCTGGCGCAGGGCTTCGGCTTTGTGGGTGAAGGCGGGAGGGCAGGGTGATGGTCGTCTGGGCTGGCCGGGAGCAATAAGCGCAATGTCAGTCAGCGTAGCGCCACCCTCTGTGGAGGCGCTACGCCGCGGTTCAGTGTGGTTTCAGTCCGTCAAAAGCGGCCCGGATCTCAGCTTCCGGCAGATTCATACCGATAAATACCAGCGTGCTTTGCGGCTGTTCGTCCGCTTCCCAGGGGCGATCCCAGTCGGCACTGTAGAGCCGCTGCACCCCCTGGAATAACAGGCGGCACGGCTGGTCGGCGATCCACAGCATTCCTTTATAGCGCAGCAGGCTGTCGGCAAAACTGCCCAGCAGGTTTTCCATCACTGCCGACACGGCCTCCAGCACCACCGGATAGTCGAACGTCACCACAATGGATGAAATAGCGTTCTGCCCGTCGTGAATACGCTGGAAGCGCGGTCGGGTAACCACCACCTGCTCCTCAAGCATAAACCCACGGGTATCAAACAGCAGGGATAAATCGATCTGGCCGTGGATCACCGGGTAGATCGGCGCGCGGGCGTTAATGCGCTGGAGGCGTTGGATCAGCGCTGCGTTGTCAGCGGAGACATCGGTTTTGCTCAACAGAATGCGGTCCGCGTAGCCGATTTGCGACTGCGCCAGGCTGAACTGATTCAGTTGCCGATCGGCATGGACCGCATCCACCAGGGTAATCACCCCGTCCAGCAGATAGCGTTCGCAGAGGATCTCGTGGGAGAAGAAGGTTTGCAGGATCGGGCCGGGGTCCGCCATGCCAGTGCATTCAATCACCAGGCGGTCAAAACTCAGGTCGCCGTTATCCAGTCCGTCAAGCAGATCCAGCAGCGCATCTTCTAACTCGTTGGAACGGGTGCAGCAGATGCAGCCGTTGGTCAGCGTGGTGATTTGACTGGCGCGATCGCCAATCAGTTGGGTGTCTACTGAGACTTCGCCGAACTCATTTTCGATCACGGCGATTTTATAATCCTGCTGTTCGTGCAGGATATGGCGCAGCAGGGTGGTTTTGCCTGCGCCGAGAAAACCGGTCAATACGGTCACTGCAATTGGGGTCATAATCGTTCCTGTTAACAGCAGCGCATTCCGCCTTTGCCGTCGCCGCCGTAGCGTGCCTGCTGGCGTTCGCGGAAAAACTCCTTATAGGTCATCACCGGTTTGTCCGGGTGATTGGTCTGCATATGCAGAACGTAGGTATCGTAATCGGGGATGCCTACCAGCATTCTTGCCGCCTGACCGAGGTATTTTTTGGCCGCGCCTAAGTTATCAAACATACGCCGCTCCTTACGCGATCCCCGACTTTACATCGGGGACAGCCCCGCACAGCGGGGCTGAAAATCAGAGATTATCAGTGGCCGGAAGAGACTTTTACCCCTTCCTTCGGCACCGGTACATAAGGCGTTTCTTTGTCGGTACGCTGGTCCGTCTGACGCGCCTTCATCCACGCTTTGATACCGTAGAAGATAATACTGTACACCACAATCAGGAACAGGATACTCAGTCCGGCGTTAGTGTAGTTGTTGATCACAATATGATGCATATTGTCTGTCTGCTGTTGGGTCAGCTCAGCGCCACCGGCCTGAATGCGCGCTTTGTACTGCCCGGCCATATAAAAGAAACCTTCCATCTGTGGGTTGTTGCTGAACAGTTTCAGGCCCAGCGCCCAGGTGGTGCAGATCAGCAGCCACACGGCAGGCAGCACGGTCACCCAGATGTATTGGGTGCGCTTCATTTTCAGCAGGACCACGGTCGCCAGTACCAGCGCCACGGCGGCCAGCATCTGGTTAGAGATACCGAACAGCGGCCACAGGCTCTTCACGCCGCCCAGCGGGTCAACCACACCCTGATACAGCAGGTAGCCCCACAGGCCCACGCAGCCAGCGGTACCCACGATGCCGGCGACCAGCGAGTCGGTTTTCTTCAGGAACGGAACGAAGTGACCCAGCAGATCCTGCAGCATAAAGCGGCCCGAACGGGTTCCGGCATCCAGCGCAGTCAGAATAAACAGCGCCTCAAACAGAATCCCGAAGTGATACCAGAAGCCCATATCAGCGACCGGCACAATCTTGTGGAAGACGTGAGCAATTCCCACCGCCAGCGTTGGTGCGCCACCGGCACGGTTCAGCACGGAAGGTTCACCAATATCTTTTGCCGTTTGCAGGATCTGATCCGGAGTAATAACAAAACCCCAGGAGCTGACGGTTGCCGCTGCGTGGGCCGTCACTTCTTTCAGCTGCGCCATAATCATCGGCGCGTTCTCACCGCCCAGTTCGTGCAGGTTCGGCATGGTGATGCCCAGACCGGCTGGTGGGGTGTTCATGGCGAAGTAGAGGCCAGGTTCGATAATCGAGGCTGCCACCAGTGCCATGACCGCCACGAAGGACTCCATCAGCATGGCGCCGTAGCCGATAAAGCGCGCATCGGTTTCACAGGCCAACAGCTTCGGCGTGGTTCCGGAAGCGATCAGCGCATGGAAGCCGGACACCGCACCGCAGGCGATAGTAATAAACAGGAACGGGAACAGCGCGCCTTTCCACAGGGGACCGGTGCCGTCGATATACTGAGTTAAGGCCGGCATTTTCAGCTCGGGATTGAGGATCACGATGCCGATGGCCAGCCCGACAATCACCCCGATTTTGAGGAACGTCGCCAGATAGTCACGCGGTGCCAGGATCAGCCACACCGGCAGCAGGGCTGAGACAAACGCATAGCCGATCAGGGTGAAGGTGATGGTGGTGTCTTTAAAGGTCAGCGCCGGGCCCCAGTATGGGTCGTGCGCAATGACGCCGCCGTAGTAAATGGAGGCGACCAGCAGCACGATACCGATCACCGACACTTCGCCAACGCGGCCGGGGCGCAGATAGCGCATGTAGATACCCATAAACAGCGCAATGGGTACCGTCGAGCAGACGGTAAATACGCCCCACGGGCTTTCTGCCAGTGCCTTAACAACGATCAGCGCCAGCACGGCGAGGATAATGATCATAATCAGGAAGCAGCCGAACAGCGCAATGGTGCCGGGAACCGGCCCCATCTCTTCTTTGATCATTTCGCCAAGCGAGGCACCATTACGGCGCGAAGAGATAAACAGCACCATAAAGTCCTGCACCGCACCGGCCAGCACCACGCCCGCCAGCAGCCACAATACGCCAGGCAGATAGCCCATCTGTGCTGCCAGCACCGGGCCGACCAGCGGACCGGCTCCGGCAATCGCGGCAAAATGGTGGCCAAACAACACGTTGCGGTTGGTCGGCACGTAGTTCAGACCGTCGTTATTGATCACTGCAGGCGTCGCTCGCGTTGCATCGAGCGTCATGACCTTTTGGGCGATATACAGGCTGTAGTAGCGGTAAGCGACAAGATAGACCGAAACGGAGGCGACAACGATCCACAGCGCACTGATCTGCTCACCGCGTCGCAGGGCAACGACAGCCAGACAGCAGGCCCCGATGATTCCAAGAATCATCCATGGTAGGTGCTTGAATATCTTATTTTTATTCATAGGAAACCTGGTTTTTTTATTGACGAAAGCGATCCCAGCGCCCAGGCTGAAATAGCGAATGTGTGTAGTGAAGGGCACAGATTAATGCTGGGGAATATGGTGGCAATTTTTCCCACTCAGCGGTGGAAAGAGTGGTTAAGCGGTCATATGCAGCACTGAACGGTTGCGGGAGGCGCTGAGCGGTTTCGTCCCGAAGCTAACCCGTTCAATTATGTGATACAGGTCTCGCTGGTCACACGGCATAACAAACATGTCACCGAAAGGTGCGAATCTGGCCGACGTTGCCAAGCGTATTTAACGGGCTTAAAGTGATGTTTATCAATAATATGTCCAGTTGAACAGGGGGAGACAGAGCGATGACGCACAGCGCAGATATTGTTTATCGGGTGAATTATCCCATTTCATCGCAGCAGTTTATCGATTTGTTAAGCGATACCTCGCTGGGAGAGAGAAGGCCGCTGGCGGATGCCGACCGTATTGCGCGGATGCTGAAGCATGCCAGCCTGACGGTGACCGCATGGCAGGGAGAGACGCTGGTGGGCGTTGCGCGCTCGGTAACGGACTTTACCTTCTGCTGCTATCTGTCCGATCTGGCGGTATCTGAAAAGGTGCAGCAGGGCGGTATCGGCAAGGCGCTGATTGCAGAAACCTGCCGTCAGCTTGATGACGGCTGCCGGCTGATCCTGGTGGCGGCACCGCTGGCCGAAGGTTACTACCCGAAAATCGGCATGGATCGCCACCACAGCGCCTGGACTGTTAAGGCCGGTGAGTTTTCCGCCTGAGTTGGTGCGACTCTTCAGGATGGTCATGCGTAATTCCGCAGAATGGAGCCGACAGTGAAACAAAAAAACAGAGTGATGGGATTGATGCTGGTAGCCGGTGCCACGGGGGTGTTCACCCAGTGGGCGCAGGCTTCGACGGATGTGGGAAGCTGTCCCTGGAGCGCAAAGGGCTGCCTGATAGCCAGCCCGCCAGTGCTGGATATTGGTAATGACACGCGCGATAACCTGCTGCGACTGCTGGGTGAGAAAAAGGCCTTCGTACTGCCGGTGCTGCCGGATACCATCGATGCTGTTCACAGTCGTAATTACTATTTTGCGCCGCATTTATCGGAATGGTATGACCAGATACAGGATCAGGGAGCGCCGGAACCGTCGGTGGCTGAACTGCCGGTGTCAGGGCAGGCCCGGCAGCTCGGTGTTGATGTGGGGCTGCTGGAACAATTCCGTGAGCAGAATAATGGCCTGGAAGATCGCCACGTGTCGAACTCGCTCGGCTCCGTCGAACAGTTCTATCGCGCACTGCTGGCGGAACCGTCGCTGACGCCGGAACAGCGTCATTCGCTGGCGCTGGCGCGGCTGAAGGTGAATGGCAGCGCAGAAGGGCAGGCAGAGATAACCGCACTGGCCTTCCCGGAAAATTCCGCTGCCGGAGAGTTCCGGCTCTACCTGCTGGCGGCAAACCAGTTTTATTCCGCTGATTATCCGGCCGCCACCGCCGCGTTCAGCGCGCTCAGTAAAACCCAGCAGCCGTGGCTGGCTGAAACCGCAGGCTATATGCTGATGCGCACCAGCCTTAACCGCAGCAGTGCCAACGCCAACGGCATGTACGGTGATTTTGATGTGAAGAACATTGATAAATCTGCCGCAACGGAGGCGCTAACTCAGGCTCAATCCTACCTGCAAAAATGGCCGAAAGGGCAGTATGCTGAATCGGCACGTGGCATGCAGCGCCGCATCAACTGGTATCTGGAGGACTGGGATGATCTGGCGCAGGAGTCCGAGCAGGCGCTGCAGCAGGCGGGCAGCATTGGGGCGCTGATATCGCTGGTGGCGGAAATCGATAACAAGCTGCTGAGTAAGGATATGACCCGTAATGACGCCTATTTTCTTAACGCACCAGCAGCCCCGCTGCTGACCTTTACCCAGACGCTGCGCCTGATGCGCAGCAGTAAATGCGACGGCAAAGCGCCCTGCGTTGACCAGGCATATCTTGAACAGATCAAACCGATATTTGACCAGGCCCGGCAACTGCCGCTGTGGCACTATCTGACGCTGCTGCTGGCGGAGCAGAAGCAGGATTACGCGACCGTACTCAGTGCGATTAAACCGGCGGAATCCCTGCCCGAACGTGACATTCTGGCCTTCAGCAATCAGGCCCTCTATGGCGAGGTGCTGATGGATCAGAAGAACTGGGATGCCGCCCGTCAACACTGGCTGCACCTGCTCACTCTTGCCAAAGAGAAGGCGCAGCAGCAGATGCTACAGGCGATGCTGGCGGCGACGCTGGTCAAAAGCGGCCACCCGGAGCAGATTTTTGCGGCGGACAGCCAGGTGACCAATCTGCGCTACCGTTCGCTGGTGCTGAAGACGCTGGCCACACCCGATCTGCTGCGCCAGCAGGTGAAAGAGGGCGCCAGCAAGGAAGAGAAGAGTATTGCCCTGCATACGCTGCTGATGAAAGATCTGATCGCCGGGCGCTACGGCGACTGGTTACAGCATAAAAAACTGACCCGTGATCTCATTCAACCGCGGGTAGACAGCAGTTTTTCTGATGTCGATCTGACGGTGTTTGACTGGTCAGGGGAAAAGGCCGAGCCGGGCTATCACTGTGCCCCGCTGGAACAGATCGTCAGCACGCTGAACGCACGTGCCGATGATGCCCGAGCGCTGAACTGTCTTGGGGAGTTTTTCCGCATCACGCGGGCGAAGGTGGACAGCCTGCCCGATGAAGACGGTACGCTGGCGCTGGGATCGTCCGTGGGAGAAGGCAGCGGCGGTACGCCTAATCGCCAGGCTTACTATTTGCAGGTGATCCAGAATTCGCGTGCGGAACCGGAAGACAAAAGCTTCGCGCTGTACCGCGCGGTGATGTGCTACGCGCCGTCGGGATTTAACGACTGCGGTGGCCAGGAGGCTGAACCGGCGACGCGTAAAGCCTGGTTTAACCGGCTTAAGTCTGATTATCGGGGCGGGCCATGGGCGCAGCGGCTCAAATATTACTGGTGATTGTGCTGTGCGGCCTGGTCGTTTCTGGTGCTGGTGCTGGAGTCGGGATTGAGGCTGGCGCCAGTGCGAAAGGCCATCGTATCGATACCAGCAGCCATTGGCCGAACCCCGCCGTTTCCTCCGGCTCTGGCAATCGTGTGCTGGCCCGCGATCACCATGCATTCTGGCTGTGGTCGGGGGTTGCCAGCTCGGCAGAAATGCGTGAGGCGCAGGTGGTGTATCTGCATCAGGGCGAGGTCAATCTGTATCGCGGCAGACCGGTGTTTGAGCGGGTAGGCCTGCCGGTCAGCCGACTGACTTTTCCCCACATCTGGCTGACCATTCGTTTAACCACGCTCGATCTGCCGGATGAAATCACCACAAGAGTTATCGGACTGCTGGCGCGCTGGAGCCGCAGCGGGAATCACGTCGTTGGCCTGCAAATCGATTTTGATGCCGCCACCCGGCGTCTGGGCGATTACGCGCAGTTTCTGACAACGCTGCGGGAAAAACTCCCTCGCCAGTATGCACTTGGCGTTACCGGGCTACTCGACTGGGCCAGCACCGGCGATATCGCCACGCTGAACCGACTGCCGGTGGATGAACTGGTGGTGCAGACCTATCAGGGCAGGCACAGCGTACAGGGATATGCCCGCTATCTGCCCGCACTGAAAAATTTGCAGATCCCTTTCCGCATCGGGCTGGTTCAGCGTGGGGAATGGGATCCGCGCCATGAGCGCGAGCTTGCAGCTTCTGGCTGGTATCGCGGAACGGTAGTGTTTATGTTGCGCCCCGAACGCTGAAATGCGCTCTGTTTTTCTCCTGATGCGCCGTTTCACCGGCGCATTTTTCCTGATAATCACCGTTTACCTGGTTTGATTCCGCTGGCGCAGCGTACCGGGCCCACACGCCGGGTGTTAACACTTTCACCGGTGATAATGATGACGTGCAGCACACTCCCGGTCACGAAACCGGAGAGTATTCACTATTTCTAAATCGGGTATTTATATTAATAACGGCGCAAAGTAGCCTGATTCTGTCACTTTTTTTGATTGTGTTGATTCATCGTTTTGCTGAGGTGTTTTAATCAGGTGGTTTCATTGCTTGATTTATGCTTTTTTTAGGATTGTCTGTTTTAATCCATTACTTTTGGCTGTGCTGGTATTTTTTAGATGTGAATATTACTCGTCATTGTTACGTCATTATGTAAATTGTGCAGGTTAAATTTTTCGCTATTGGAATTAACTGATCGGTTTTTATTTAAAAAGAAAAGTCGATGATTCCTGATTTTATTAATTTATGCCTCATCATTTTCCAGATCTAAGTATGTGGTGTTCAGGTTGTGCTAAATTTTATTTTTGCTGATTTATAAGGTTTTTTTTGTTAAGTTCCGGTTGGATGTGGGGCGGTATCCTTTCTTCTGATGTGTTTATAAGTGGGTGAATATGCTTTTTTAACAACATTTAGCCAGTTACAATCCTGGGTAAGGCGTTCAGGTTATTGGATTGTTATGTTGATTTTTATAAATGGTGAGTTTTTTCATTAATCAAAATCTGATTATTCCAAATGTTGTGCTAAATCTGGTGTTTTACTCCGTCTGTTGATTGCTATCTTCTATCATGATTAACAATATCCTCGATTTAAACGATTTAACTTCTGTCAGTTGTCTGGTTTATATTTCGCCCGGCAATAAGTTCATCGAAGCAATACCCCTTAAGGCAAGGAGTGCTATCGCTGAGTGTATGCTCGGTGACAGAGATTTCCGTCACTGAATCGATATTTTATTGTTCTATGGAGCTGCAAATGAAAAAAGTATTACTGCCTTTTATGGCGCTGGTATTATCTGCAACCACCTACAATGCAATGGCTTCTCATGGCACGGTTAAATTCACCGGAGAGATCAAGCGTTCCGCTTGTGAAGTCACTTCCGATACTCAAAATAAAGAAGTGTATTTGGGGACTTATCCAACTTCGGCCTTTAAGAATATTGGGGATAAATCAGCCTCTAAAGGTTTCCAGGTTTCTTTAAAAGATTGCGATCCGGGCGATTACACGATGCGCTTCGATGGTAAAACCGTTCCTGGCCATTTTGAACTGCTGTCCGTGAGCGCAGAGGGGAGTGAAGGCAGTGCTGCCGCAACGGGAATCGGTATTGAGATTACCGACAACAATGGCGATGTACTGCCCATCGCTGACGGCACCAACATAAGTGACAGCGTAGCTAAAGTAAATGTTCCTGTTGGCCAGACAACGGCTGTATTTAATTTTCAGGCACGCTACCGTTCATTTGCTGCGGTTACGCCTGGACTGGCCAACGCCACCAGCTCATTTACCATCGAATATAAATAATTAGACTTCAGGACAATCAGGGCCAGGGATGGCCCATTAAGGATAGCAATGAAACAGTTCTTCGTTGCTCTGCTAATGCTGGGGGCTTTCAGTAGCTACGCCGGTATTCAGGTAGATGCCACTCGTGTGATTTATAAAGGGGCTGACAAATCGGCTTCACTACCCATTCAGAACGATGCTTCTGAGGCTTATATGGTGCAAACCTGGCTGGATACGGGGGATAAAAGTCAGGTGCCGAAAAACTTGCCCATCGTGGTTGTACCGCCCATTCTGAAAATGGACGCGGGAAAAACGGCCATTCTGCGTTTTATCTATTCGGGGACAGGCCTGCCTCAGGATAAAGAGACCTTGCTGTGGATCAACGTGCAGGAAATCCCACCGGGACCCAAGCGGGATAACGTATTGCAGATTGCGGTACGGACGCGAATTAAACTTTTTTACCGTCCAGATTCGCTTAATACCTCACTGGAAAAACAGGTAGAAAAATTACGCTGGCAGCGAACTGCTTCAGGGTTGCAGGTGGTTAACGACGGTCCGTTACATATTACCTTCGGTACTCTGCATATGAAAAACCGCGCAGGCAGGGTCGTTAACGTCGAGGCGAACATGGTTGAGCCTGGCGGTCGCCTGTTATTTAAATTACCGGTGGATGTCATCGCAGGTAACACTATCTCATTTAGCTATATCAATGACTTTGGCGGGAAAACAGAAGTCAGGGATGCTTCAGTACAATAAGCAATAAGAGAGACAGGGAATGGCATCTCAACGAAGTCTGAGCTATGGAATAAACAGACTGACAACGTCGATCCGCTTTGCGATCGCCGTTACCAGTTTACCGCTGCTGTGGAGCAAAGTTGCTACGGCAGATAACTTTAATATGTCATTTGTTCATGGGACCGAAAACCGCAAAAGCGCGCAGGCCATCGCCGAGGGCGAATCGATGCTGCCGGGAACCTATCCTTTTGATATTTACGTTAATCTTAATCAGGTTGATCGCAAGCGCGTGACATTTCGCCGCGTGGGTGGAAAATCGGTGTCCCAGGCCTGTCTTAAGGCCGAAGATTTACTGAGCTATGCTGTCAAACTGCCTGGTACCCTTCCTGCAGAAAGTTGTGTTGATCTACCTGCGATCATTCCGGGAGCCAGCGTCACCTATGATGCCGGGATTCAGCAGATTAATATTTCGGTGCCGCAGAGCATGATGGAAAAGACCGCTCGCGGTGCGGTTCCGGTGAGTATGTATGATGAAGGGATCAACGCACTCTTTGCCAACTATACCGCTAACTACAGTAAAAACAGCTACCGCCATAAGGATACTGAAGATAGCGAATATACCTTCATCGGACTCAATAGCGGTCTGAACGTTGGCCCCCTACGCTTGCGCAACAATGCTACGTTTGATAAACAAAGCGGCAGCAGTGGCGACTGGAACAGCATTGCCACCTGGGCTGAAACCGATATTGTGCCGTGGCGCAGTCGCTTAGCGGTGGGGCAGGTGAGTAGCAGTAACAGCGTTTTTAACAGTTTCCAGCTTCGCGGCGTTCAGTTATCCAGCGTGGATGAGATGCTCCCGGACAGCCTGCGCGGCTACGCCCCGGTGGTGCGCGGTGTGGCTGCCACTAACGCCCGCGTTGAGATCCGTCAGAACGGCTACATTATCTATAGCGCCAACGTAGCTCCGGGACCGTTTGAGTTTCACGATATTTTTCCCTACGCCAACAACGGTGACCTGAGCGTCACGGTGAATGAGGCCGACGGTACGCATAAAAACTTTACCGTCGCCTATTCGTCGGTGGCCAATATGCTGCGCGAAGGTATCTGGAATTTCCAGTTCACCGCCGGGAAATATCACAGCGGCAACGGCGGCTATCAGCCTGAGCTCATTCAGGGCACCGTCGCCAGGGGAACGCAGTACAACCTGACCCCCTATGGTGGGATTATTCTTGCCAAACACTATCGCTCCGCTGCCATCGGCATCGGGAAAAACCTGGGGGGCTGGGGCGCAGTTTCGCTGGACGGTGCGATTTCCGATACCGATTTGGCCAACGGCGACAGCAAGCAGGGGCAGAGCTTTCGCTTCCTCTACTCCAAATCGCTTAACCAGGTCGGTACCACCTTCCAGCTGGCGGGCTATCGCTATGCCACCTCGGGTTATTACGATCTGAGTGATGCCGTGAGGGAGCGCAGCAACTGGAAACATGGCGTTTACGCTGACGACTACTGGAACCCCACCGAGGTTAAAGCGGGAGAGTTTTCTCATCAGCAGAGTAAGAAACGCACGCGGTATACCACACAGTTTGGCAACAAACGCCAGCGCGTTGAGCTTTCCCTTAACCAGCAGCTGTGGACGGGGGCAGGTCTGTATGCCAACGTCAGCCATCAAAATTACTGGGAGGATGGAGGCAGCGACCGCACGATCCAGGTGGGTTACAACGACGTGTATAAAAATATCTCCTACGGCGCCTACTGGCAGGATACGCGCAGCCAGTACGGTTACTCCGATCACAGCATCAATTTTATCGTCTCCATTCCGCTGGGCTGGGGCAACGACAGCAATTCGACCACGGCGAATATCAGCATGGCGCACAGTAAGCAAAGCGGCGACAGCTACACCACCGGCATCAGCGGCACGCTGTTGGATGACCATCGCATGAACTACGCGGTCTCCACCGGTCACACGCAGTCCTCCGGCCAGAACAGCAACCTTAATCTGGGCTACAGCAGCAGCGTAGCCAATTTTGACGGCAGTTATGCTTACAGCCGCAATTATCAGCAAATGGGTGCGGGCATATCCGGCGGTCTGCTGTTGCACTCTGGTGGCGCAACCCTGACGCAGCCGTTACAAAATACCTTCATGCTGATAGAGGCGAAGGATGCTAAAGGTGTACGGCTTGAAAACCAACCCGGTGTGGCGATTGACCGCTTCGGCTACGCCGTGGTGCCTTCCGCTAACCCATACCGCCTGAACTATGTGGCCCTGCGTACCCGGGATTTCGGCGCGGAACTGGATGTGCCGGTAGCCAGTAAACAGGTCGTCCCGATGGAGAAAGCGATTGTGAAGGTGGCTTTTGACACCTTTAAAGGCTTGAGCCTGTTGATTCATACGCGGCTGGCCAACGGTGACTATCCGGCCATAGGTGCCAGCGTATTTAACGCCGGGGGGCGCAACAGCGGGACCGTTGGCCTCAACGGAGATGTCTACGTCTCCGGGGTGAAACCGGGTGAAGCGCTGACCGTAAGATGGGGCCCAAATGCCGGGCAGCAGTGTATTTTACCGATACCGCAGAGCCTGGGTAATCCGTCGTCTGTTCAGGGGTATCGGGATATCGCTTTAGAATGCCAGGGAAGATAAAGTGCAAAAAATGACCAAACTCCGACGTAATGCCTCGTTGACACTGCTGGGGCTGGCAGGGCTGCTGCTGATGCAGCAGGTTTCGGCGATGCAGTGCCGATTCGGTAACGCAACGGGCAGCAGCACGCCGAGCGGCGGCGTCAGTCAGAACATCGATATCGGGCGACCTGTCGTGATAGCCGCCAGTGATTTTGTTGCCAATAACATTGTCTGGCGCTCACAGAATCTCACCTCAACGTTTACCTGCTGGGACACCAACGGAATGGCCCGGAGTGAACACGCCTACATTTACTGGAATCCGAAAAATGGCTTCGGTGCGTTGGATCCTTCGCTTGCGGTGGGAGTATCGATTAACGGTATGGATTACGATGCCATTAACCATCAGCAAAGCACTGAACGACCCACCGGGCCGGATTTAGGCATGGGCATAATTGGGATCGGTGGCAGCACTGCCCAGCCTCAGGCAATAACCATTAACTATTCTGTGTATATCAAGGCAACCGGTATTCGTCCACCTGCGGGCAATCTCGCGCCGCTGGCGCAGGCGTCATTATTCCAGATTGATGGCGGAAACGGACTCAATCCCGTCCAGGGACAGGCCTTTAATGCCTATCTCAAAGGGTTGGATAAAATTCGGGTGGTGCAGTGCAACCCGCAGATTAGCGTGACGGCGAACAGCGGCTCCAGCGTTGATTTCGGCTCGCTGAACTCTTCCGGAGCGAAACCCGGCGTGGTGGCGAAACAGGTGCCGTTCAATATTAAAGCCACGCTAACCGGCGGCGAGTGCGCGGGACAGTCGCTGCAGGCCAGTTTCAGCAGCACCAACACCGATCCGGGCAACGACGCCTATATACTGCCGGCCACCCGGCCCGGTGTGGCAATTTATCTGACGAAGCAGGGGGATTTGTCCGGAACGCCTATTCCGATGCAGACCACGGTTGATTTCGGCCATGAGCTGCAGGAAAAACAGACGGAAGTGACGGAAACGTTCCTCGCCCACCTGAAGTGGCTGACCGATAACCCAAAGCCGGGGATATTCAGCGCAACGGCGAATGTCGACGTTATCTTCAAGTAAGCACCGGCATAGCTGAACCGGACGCCGTAAGCGGCAACAGGCCATTAAAGCTTTTCACAATGGCCTGAATTCATTGCGTCAGACAGACAATACCCGCACCGGCATATTCTGCGTTGCCCTGTTCTGGCATCCATTGAATCAGGAGCGGCGATCGCTCCGGCAGTGGTATCAAAGCGTTGCTGCAGGCGCTTCATCTGCTCTTTTTGTCGACGTGGAGCGGTTCCACCTCGCGCAGTGGAGCAGCATGTCATTTTCATCAGACAGAAATTATCGGCTATGCTCAAGTATCACTGCGGGTTCGTGCAGCGCCGGAAACGGTGGATAACGGGTGATCAGAGAGTGGTTTGATTGGGCTTTTAAGCGGTGATAGCATGGGATTCCCGGCCAGCGATAACTTTATTTTGCTGTCTCGTCTGACCGGAATTTTTTCCTGGTGTTGGCTGTTTAAGCGACCTGACCCAATGAGTCAGGTTTTTTTAATGCCTCAACAACGGGGATGAGTGTACCCTTAGAGGATTTATTTGTAATTAGTTCTTAAGTATTGTATTAGCTATACTAAAGTGCAGGTGCTACTCTAAGGCTGTGTCAGAATTCACATGGAGCTTGAATGTTTTCTTTCTTCGATGAAAACCAGACAGTAACGGATACTCTTCAGGCGTATATACAGAGAAAACTCTCTCCTTATGGTAATCCTGCGTATGCATTCACCGTGGTCAGTAAGAAAAATCCTTCAGATGTTCTTATTATTTCCAGTTATCCCGACGATTGGGTGAACCTTTATCGTACCAATAACTTCCAGCTGACGGATCCGGTCATCCTTAGCGCTTTTAAACGAACATCGCCTTTTGCCTGGGATGAAAACATCACTCTGATGTCCGATCTCAGGTTCACTAAAATTTTCTCGCTCTCAAAGCAGTACAACATCGTGAACGGCTTCACATTCGTTCTGCACGACCATATGAATAACCTCGCGCTGCTGTCGCTGATCATTGACGGGAACGATCAGGGGGCGCTGGAGCAGCGCTTGTCCACCGGCCAGGGCGAACTCCAGATGCTACTGATTGATTTTAATGAGCAGATGTACCGTCTGGCGGGCTTAAACACCGACAGGGCGCAGGCGAAACGTGAGGATGGCGAGCGGGCGATGTTTACTCTGCGGGAGAATGAAGTGCTGTACTGGTCCAGCATGGGAAAAACCTACGCGGAAATTGCAGCCATCACCGGCATTTCGGTCAGCACGGTAAAATTTCATATAAAAAATGTGGTCGCCAAGCTTGGCGTGAGTAACGCCCGGCAGGCTATCCGGCTGGGCGTTGAATTGGATCTTATCAGACCGGCAGCGTCAGCGGCCAGGTAGACAGGGATTGCTCCTCGCTGCCTCTGCAGCTGATAAGCTTCTGCGACAGCATGGTTCTGTCCCTGTCGCCGGCGGGCAGCGTGAGCAGATAAATCCGCTCTTTCTCGCTCAGGTAAGCTTCCTTCAGTACGGTAATATCCCATCCTGACCGCCGCAAAACCCTCAGCATCGGGCGGCTGACGATAGTGTAAATTTCGGCATACTGATTGTGCTGCGCCCAGTTAACCATCGCCAGAAACAGTGTCTGACTCACCGGATAATGTTCACCCAGCAGCCGGCGGGCCCGGGCTTTATCAACAAAGAAGCGGCTGGACTCGGTTCCGTACGCAGGCAAAGCAACGGTGTTAAAACTGGCATTAAAGGTATGCGTGATCATATTAGGTCGCTGAAGGGCAATAAATCGCACGCTGCACACCAGTTGACCTTGATAAATACCGAGAATATAACGGGTTCCTGGCCCGTCAAACTCATCGAACTCCATTCCCTGGTTGCATACCACATCCCATCCAAGGCGATCGCTGAAGGTCGTTTTCCTCAGCGCATAGAGCTCTTCAGAACGGGTGGTTTTCAACTCTTCATAACTTACGTCAAACAGTTCAAGCATTCCTTATCCCCTAAAAAAAACCGCAGCTTTTCTTGCCGCTCTCCACAGGATTCTACAAATTTTTTAACGTTCCGTTCAGTGTAAAAACAGTTTATGGAATAAAAGTGATTTTATGCTGGCAGCAAAGAACGTTTAACTCTCGGCGGATCTTTTCAGCGGCGAAAACCGTAACCTTCAGTCATGGAATGGAAAAATACCGACCTGAATCCGGCGTGACTGCAGGCCTGGAGGAGGGGAGTCACTTCCGTCTGTAAAACATGAATCATCCTGAAGACAGAAAAAATTAAGTTTATCTGTTATCTGAACACGGGGGTTCTGCGGATGCCTTCAGCCGGTCAGGCTTCCGCTAATCTAACGGTGTTGGTAAAGTGAGCAACAGATGCTGAGACGGAGTGATAAGGAGTTCAGGGTGGCAGAGAGAATTGATTATCAGATTGAAAAATACCACTTCACCGAAGTTAGCGAGCCCGAACATCTTACTCAGCAGTGGACAGCGGTTATTGAAAAATGTCATGAGACGCAGGCCGGAGTCGAGGAGCGTTTGCGTCTCGCCCTGCAGAATGTTGACTACGTCACCAGCTTTGAACTGCCCTTTCGACTGCTGCTGATCCGCGCCCCGCAGCTGATCGCCAGCCTCCGTGACCGGCTTCCCGTCCGCCAGAAAAACGTCATTTTCAACGGTAAGCGCTTCGGCTGCGTGTACAGCCTGAAAACCGAGCTGAGTGCCATCCCGGAGGCTTTCCAGTACCGCTTATCCACCCGCATCCGGCGAGTCAATGCCGCAGGCAATTCGGCCGCACCCTTCCAGCAGATAGCCAAAGAGACCAAAGCACCGCGCGATCGCCTGAGGACCGCACTGGAAAGTGGGCTACAGGTCACGGTGCTTGATGGTATGTTCTGGTTTGGCATCCAGCGTATGGCAGCGGATATTCAGCGGCTGAGAAGGAGCGGGATGAGGATTGCGACCGCGGAAGTGGAGGTGTCTGACAGCCTGACCGGAACGCTGCGGCGGGTGCCGGTTTATCGGCTTGCGGAGACAGCAGAATTAAACCTGAGCAATCAACAGTGATACGCGGTCAGCCTTCAGACCCGAGACAGTATCGGGCTGGAGTTTATTATCGGTTATGATTGCAGAGAATTCGCGAAGCGGCGCAATGCAATACAATGACCAGGCATGATATTTACTGCTGTCGGCCAGCAATATTTTCTGTCTTGCATTGGCGATAATGCTCTGTTTCAGATTCGCTTTTTCTTCTGTTGGTGCCGTGACGCCTTTTTCCATACTCCATGAGTTGCAACTCATAAAGGCGATGTCAGGGTAGATGCTCTTCAGAAAAGCATGGCCGTGTGGGCCGATGCTCGACTGGCTGCTGGCATCAATGCGACCACCAATCATATTCACCTCAATGCTACTGAACGCAGACAGATAAAGCGCAATATGCAAATCTACGGTAAACACCTTCAGGGAAAGATGGGTGATTCTGCGTGCCAGTTCCATCATAGTGGTACCGGCATCCAGCACGACAGAATCGTTATTGTTAATAAGTCGGACTGCCGCTTCGGCGATGGCGATCTTTTCTGCATGGCTGACGGCCAGCTTTTCATCGGTGGTAGGCTGGCTGGTAATTACACGGTTAAGGACAATCCCGCCATGAGCGCGCGAAATAACACCCGTTTTATCCAGCTTAATTAGATCCCGCCGGATAGTTGCCGGTGACGCCCCGATACATTCCACGAGCTGCTCTACCGTAACCAGGTTATGGCCTTTGATAAAATTAACGATGTTTTCGAGGCGAGCCTGTCCTTTAACCATAGATAATTAAGCCAGTTTCATCGCAAGCTGAATGGAAACTGCCATACTCTCAGGTTTTGCCTGGCCTGTCCATGCTATATCAAATGCTGTACCGTGGTCGCATGATGTTCTAATGAATGGTAATCCGGCAGTGATATTCACTCCGTCATAGAATCCAAGCAGTTTAAGTGGGATGTGTCCCTGATCGTGATACATAGCCACGACCATATCAAATTTCCCCTCGTAAGCCTGTAAAAAGACGGTGTCAGGTGGGCAGGGGCCATATACATCCACACCGCTGTTCTGCATTTCCCTGATAGCGGGTTCTACTAATTCAATCTCTTCGGTTCCAAACAAACCGTGTTCTCCGGCATGGGGATTCACACCAGCTACAGCAATACGGGGTTTTTTAATTCCGATTCGTTTCAGGAACGTGTCAGCAATACTGACTACGGTTTTTATTCTCGACTGGCTGAGAGTATCAAGAAATTTTCTGAGTGCGATATGAGTAGAAATATGGATGACTTTAAGGCGGTCAGTATAGAGAACCATGGCATAGTCATTGCTGTTGGTGAGTGTTGCCAGTAATTCTGTGTGCCCGGGAAACAGATGACCGGCAAGATGCAATGCCTCTTTGTTCAGTGGTGCCGTTGCGATTGCTGCTACTTCATTATTCAGCGCCAGCTCTGCTGCTCGTTTTACGCATCGGAATGCCAGATCGCCAGCCTGCTTCTGAACCTTGCCGGGCACCAGCGTCTGTGGCGAGGCGAGAGGTTCATCAACTACGTTAATCACGCCTGCCTTAAACTGTGCATCACAGACCTTGTCTATCCGACAGAATTTGACCTTCGGAACAATATCCATCGCCTGCTGGCGCTCAAGAGTTTGCAGGCATCCAATCACCACGACAGGGGCACCCGACAGCTCCCCGTGCCCCAGGGATTTAACAATAATTTCAGGGCCGATACCTGCTGCATCGCCCATGGTTACCGCAATAATATTTTTATTCACAATACATATCCTCAATAAAGTCCAGTGCATGTTGAATCGTTGTTTCCGAACCCAAGCCACCGGCTTTAGTGATCACCGGTAAATCATCTATGTCGCTGTTGATTAATACTCCCCAGGGAACACACGGCGCGACTTCCCCCCGGATCCTGTATCCCGAGGCGCCAAGAGCCCTGGCCACCGCGGCCGCGATATCACCTCCGGTCAGAAATAACGCACCTGCCCGCGCGCCGTCGACGATCCTCACAGCCAGATCGCCCAGGTAACGGCTCAATGTTTCCCCCAACTGCTGACGCGACAGTTGATGCTGGCTGCAGAGCGTATCAATGTGCGTTCGCTCATCCAGAGATCGGCAGGTTCGTAAAATGCAGTGCTTTCCGGCAGACAATATCCGTATTGCTTTTGCTGTCAGTACCGTCATCTCCCGGGCTACATCGGGAGCCAGCAAATGACCAACGTCGATATCAATCATTTCTACCTGTGGGTTATGGCGGAGGTATTCCACCTGCCACCATGTTGCTTCACTCATCGACCCTGCAATGACCAGCACCGGAAGATGAGATTGATTGATGCGGTAGCTGGATGCGGGCAGCGCCCCGGCCAGGCCTGCCGCACCCACAAATAAGGGTGATGGGGTGAGAGCCAGGCCTGCCGCAGCAATTCGTGACAGGTCGTCATCCGACACGGCATCCAGCACGACTATGTGGCGTTCGGAACTGTTCACTAACGAGCGTAGATGCATAGCTAACTTGCCAGATCTGACATGCTCAAGATCGATTTCACTGACCGGGCAGTCACTCTGCCGGGAGAACAACGTTTTTATTCGTGAAGATTTGACCGGGCTCCCGGGATCGGTGGCAAACTCTGTCTCCAGCAGTGGGACACCGTTTACCAGGCACTGCCCGTGCAGTGTGGTCCTTCCTGCCCCGGGAATCGCTGGGGCCACAATAGCCACCTGGCGATGCATCAGCCGCATCGTGGCTTCGATTTCTGCCCCAATATTCCCACGCAGCGTGGAATCGATTTTTTTGTAAAGCAGAATGCCGGAGGACGACGAATGCTGACTCAGAGGAAGCAGAAACTGTTCAAGTCGCTCAGTGGCTTCAGCTGCCGTTAATCCTCTGCTTTCCGTGTTAAGCACCAGAACATCGACACGCGAGGAGACCCTGGATACAGGATTGACCGCAACCTCCGTTCTGGCTCCTTTTTTAGCCAGCTGGACACCGGTGTCGTTTGCCCCAGTAAAATCATCCGCGATAATCAGGGCTTTCATAGGGTACTCTCCGGATCACGGGGCAGGTTCCTTTTTGCTATCCATGAGGTCAACAGTGGCGCAAGAATAGCCGTTGTTATCACTGACGTTGCTACCAGCGGAGTGGCAATTTCAGCCATGGACGCGAATGAGGGATCTGCCTGTGCAATCGCAAACGGGGTGGCAACGGCGTTTCCGGCCGTACTGGATGCAGCCGCCCCGGCAACGCCACTCCCGCCGACAAGACGGTCAACCCGGATGTTGAAATAGCCGCCAACGAAGGTGGTCATTATCCCCAGAAACACGCCCGCAACGCCCCCTTTAATCAGCATCTCCAGGTTAATGCCGGCGCCAATGGAAAATGCAAAAAGCGGAATGAGGACGGGGCCTCCCCGGGTGAGAAAATCCTTCATGGCGGGATCCAGATTACCCAGGATCATGCCTGCCAGGATGGGAATCAGAACGGCAATGAGTGCCATAAGGGGGATATTTGCCATGCCGGCAGCACCCAGCGCTATCATGGTAAACAGTGGGCCATCCCCCAGCGACAGAATCGAGATGGCGCCCACATCCCTCTCGGTACCATATTCACCGACTAAAGCGGCGTACAGCCCCCCGTTTGCGTTGGCGAACGCAGCAATAACGGCCAGGCTACTTAATCCAAAAATTCCCTGACTTCCAAAGAGATGCTCAATACCAAAGCCAATGATTATTCCAGTGAGCACTTTGGTAAAGGTGATACTCACACCCTGCATCAATGCCCGGGGAGCCGCCTTAAAACTTATTCCTGCCCCCATGCAGAGCAGAAACGCGCCTATCAGTGGCAGGGTTCCATGCTTAAACAGCGCCGTAGTGAAACCTCCAATTTCTAACACCTCAGGACAGAAAGTGTTCAGTAGAGCGGCAATAATCAGCGGAACCAACATCATCCCACCGGGTATTTTTTCTACAGTTGACTTGATGTTCATGATCCAGTCCTTTTTGATTTAATTAAATCAATATGATTATATTAAATCATTTTTAGGGTTTAGTTATGCAGATCACACTTCTGTGAATTCAGATATCAGGAGGGCTTGCGAGCATGGTGAAAGTTTTTTTGATTATTTAGCGTCATTTTGGAGTGTGGGTTATACCGATAGTGATTACGGTGAACCTGGCCCTGACCTGAGAAACGGAGCTGTTTTGCTGTAATCAATTCACCAGTCAGGTATACCTGTTGGAAATAGTGTTATTGGCAGCGTGAAGACCAGCAAACTTTGGTACAGTGACCGGAAGAGTAAGCTGTCGCTAAAGGGAGATACTCAGATGGGACTCAAGTGGTAAAACAGCGACATTAGTGGTCAGTACGCCCAGATATCTACCAGAACCCCAGAAAGCAAAAAACCAGCCTGTAGGCTGGTTTCTTTAAATAGTGGTGCCCGGACTCGGAATCGAACCAAGGACACGGGGATTTTCAATCCCCTGCTCTACCGACTGAGCTATCCGGGCAACGGGGCGAATTAAACCGTAACCGGGCTGTGGCGTCAATGGCTTTATGTTGGAAATCCGACTGATTGCACTCTTTTTCATCAAAACAGGCAAAATATGACCTTTTGCCCGCCTTACTTCTCAGGAATTTCCGGGCCTGTAAGACTCAGACTGAGCGTGCCGCCAGACAAAAAATCAGCAGAACAGGATTAATACTGTTGACCGGGCGTCCATTTTCAGACTGAGAAACTGACTGCATGGTTCATCGTTATTATTGCATAATTAACTACCCGAATCGGGTTGTACCTGCCTTTAAAAGATGCCATTATTGCGCAAATTTTGCGTTAGTCGTATCCATGCTATTTGAGGTCGCCGCCATGAGAGGTTCACTGCTGCTCACCAGCACGGTTACCCGTCATCTGATGATGCCGTGCGCCTGCCGATCTTCGCTTTGTCACACCTTGTCGATAAAATCTCCCACCATGCGGTGAGGTTCTCATACGCTTTACTTTTGGCCATCAGTAAAAACAGGTGCGATCTGATTTTACTGATGTCTGGCGGTCAAAGCGGATACCCATTCTGCTGACAGCCCTTTGACACCTTTCGCCGGGAATGCCGTGCTCTGCTCGCGTTCCTATTGTGTGCCTCTGGCACCCACTCATCCTTGCCGCCTGAGGATTTGTGTTATGACACCACTTAAAATTGCAGCCAGTACAACCGTTGCCATTCACCTCCAGACCGGCCGCGAAGTCGTGACGCTGGAGAAAACCGATTTCACCGACGTGGCGGCTGTGGTCGTCTCCGTTGCCGACTCCCGCAGCGGCATGCTGGCACTGCTGCGCCATACCGGTTTTAATCTGCCGGTGTTTATCGCGCTGGATTACCCGGAGCAGGCGCAGGAGCAGGTATTGCCGGAAGTTACCGGCATTCTTAACGGTGCTGCCGACGATGCGATCCGTCTTGAAGCCGCCGCCGCGCAGTATCAGAGTGGGCTGCTGCCGCCGTTCTTCAATACGCTGACCAAGTATGTGGCGATGGACAACAGTACCTTCGCCTGCCCGGGGCATCAGGGCGGCGCGTTCTTCAAAAAGCATCCGGCGGGGCGGCAGTTCTATGACTTCTTCGGTGAGAACGTCTTCCGTGCCGATATGTGCAATGCCGATGTGAAGCTGGGCGATCTGCTGATCCATGAGGGATCGGCTAAGCACGCGCAGAAGTTCGCCGCGAAGGTGTTTAATGCCGATAAAACCTATTTTGTGCTTAACGGCACCTCCAGCGCGAACAAAGTTGTGACCAATGCGCTGCTGACGCGCGGCGACCTGGTGCTGTTTGATCGTAACAACCACAAGTCGAACCATCACGGTGCGTTGATCCAGGCCGGAGCCACGCCGGTATATCTGGAAACCGCTCGTAACCCGTTTGGCTTTATTGGCGGCATTGATGCGCACTGTTTTGATGAAGCCTATATTCGCCAGCAGATCCGTCAGGTAGCCCCCGATCGTGCGCAGCAGGCTCGTCCGTTTCGCCTGGCGGTGATCCAGCTCGGCACCTACGACGGGACGGTCTACAACGCGCGTAAGGTGATCGACAGCATCGGCCATCTGTGTGACTACATTCTTTTTGACTCAGCATGGGTAGGCTACGAGCAGTTTATCCCGGTAATGGAAGCCTGCTCGCCGCTGTTGCTCGATCTGAAACCGGAAGATCCGGGGATCTTTGTGACCCAGTCGGTGCACAAGCAGCAGGCCGGTTTTTCGCAGACCTCGCAGATCCACAAAAAAGATAACCATATTCGCGGTCAGCAGCGTTTTTGCAGCCATAAGCGGCTGAATAATGCCTTTATGCTGCATGCGTCAACCAGCCCGTTTTACCCGCTGTTTGCCGCGCTGGACGTGAATGCCAAAATGCACCAGGGTGAAGCAGGACGTCGACTGTGGCACGAGTGCGTGATGCTGGGGATTGATACCCGCAAGGCGATCCTCTCGCGCTGCGAAATGATCCGGCCATTTATCCCGGATGAGGTTGACGGCATGGCGTGGCAGGAGGCACCTACTGACACCATTGCCCGCGACCCGCGCTATTTCAGCTTTGCGCCGGGTGCTGAATGGCACGGTTTTGCCGGATACGAAAAAGATCAGTATCTGATCGACCCCTGCAAGCTGCTGCTGACCACGCCGGGTATTGATGCCGCCAGCGGTGAGTATGCGTCGTTTGGTATTCCGGCCACGATCCTCGCCAACTACCTGCGCGAAAACGGAGTGGTGCCTGAAAAGTGCGACCTGAACTCGATCCTGTTCCTGCTGACCCCGGCCGAGAGCGTGGAGAAGATGGCGCATCTGGTGGCGAAGCTGGCGCAGTTTGAGCAGCACGTGAAGGAGGATGCGCTGCTGAGTGACGTGTTGCCGACTATCTACCGTAAAAACGTTAAGCGCTATGCCGGTTACACCCTGCGTCGGCTGTGCCTTGAAATGCATCAGCTGTACGTCAGCTACGGTGTGAAGGAGCTGCAGAAAGCGATGTTCCGCCAGCAGAGCCTGCCAAAAGTGGTGATGAATCCGCAGGATGCTAATATCGAATTCATTCGCGGCAACGTTGAACTGGTGCCGATAGCGCAGGCGGAGGGACGGATTGCCGCCGAGGGGGCGCTGCCTTACCCGCCGGGCGTACTGTGCGTGGTACCCGGTGAAGTCTGGGGTGGCGCGGTACAAAGCTACTTCCTGGCGCTGGAGGAGGGACTTAATCTGCTGCCGGGCTTCTCGCCGGAACTGCAGGGCGTATATGCCGAGGCTGATGAAAACGGCGTGAAGCGCCTGTACGGCTACGTCATTATCGAGTAAATGCTGTTGACAGCAGCCAGCGGGTTAAAAGGATAATTTGGCTGGCTGGCTGGCTGGCTGGCTGGCTGGCTGGCTGGCTGGCTAGCTGGCTGGCTGGCTGGCTGGCTCAGACTCTCTGCGCATCCTCCCGAGCCTGGCGTACAATCGCCCTGGCAATCCACTTGCCAATGTCCTCCACCTCGTCGTTATTGCAGCCCCAGATATCCTTCATCACCAGAAAAATCTCCAGGCCGTAAACCAGCGACAGCGAACGGACAACCCGTTCCACCAGCTCCGGCGGCAGCTCATCATTCAGCGGTTTAATGACCCTTGTCAGAATGGTTTTACGACCGTCACGCGCCAGCTTCTCTTTAATCGTTAGGGTATCATCGGCCTGTTCCTGCGCCCACTGGGTCAGAGACAGGTGAAGCGCTGCACGCAGTGTGCCCTCATGGCGCAGCATGCGGGGAAAAGCGAAGCTGAACAGCTCATCAATCCGTCCGTTTGCATCCTGTCTGGCTGGCTGCCAGTTTTTAACCGGCCCAAACGTCTCGGAAACAATCGCCGATACCAGCGCGCTCTGGGTGGGGAAATAGCGATAGGCGGTTGCCCGCGACAGCTGCGCCTCATGGGCGACTTCTGTGATAGAGGGAAAAGCACCGCTGTCGAATAATCGCATAGCGGTTTCAATCAGTAAGCGCCGTGTTCTTGCGCGTGTTGATGTTAGTCCTAACATCCCGGCGGAATCCCTTTGCTCCACATTGACCTCATCTTTTGTGTGAATCTGCTTCCATATTGCACTGGACGACGAACCGTGCTGCGTACTGGCTAAACAGCGTTGAGAGTGTCGGTTTTCACCATCGCTTTATATGTTCACAACGTGTTATGAATTTTTCATTCATATTCAATTGAGTTAACAATACGTTAAGGTTTGGCGAAAGTTTCTATCGACACTTCTTTTCTGCTTATCACTATTTAAGTTTTTTAATTCAGATTAATCAATTCGTTATTAATCTAAATCACACCGTATCTACGAATGCAGTGAAAAAACAACGCACATAAAATGCATATGATTGGTGAGAGATAGTAAAGAGAGCTGCTGGCGTTATGCCGACGTTTTAAGTTTGCAACGAATTATCAGGTGGATAGCAGAAAAGTGAATGGGGCACAGAAACTGCGCCCCACGGCTTAAACCTAATAGCGGTGATAGCTCTTCTGCGCGCTGTTAACTTTATACAGATAACGGCGAGACTCAGCAGAAGGGTGATTGGTGGTCAGCTGCTGATAAACCTCCGACGGTGACAGATTATTGATTCTGACAAAGGCGGTGTCCTTATCGCTGGAGAACACCCGCAGCACGCTGCCTGCACCGCCATTGTAGGCGGTAATAACCGCATAGCGACGTGAGGTTGGGTTGCTGATACCGGCAAGGTAATTACCCTGCAACAGTGAAAGATACGCCGTACCGGCATCGATGTTGTTGGCCGGATCCAGCAGATAACTGCGGCTTGGTTTACCCCATTTGCCCTTCATGCGGAACACGTCAACGCCGGCGGTGTGCTGTACGACCTGCATCAGTCCCAGCGCATCGGCATGGCTGACTGCATACGGGTTGAAGCTTGATTCGATCTGCATAATTGCCAGAATCAGCGACTGATCAACGCCATATTTTTCCGCGGCCTGGCGCACCAGCGGCAGGTATTTATGCGCACGTTTATCGAGGTGGTTAGGCACCATTGGAATGGTGACGGACCAGATAACGTGCAGCCCTGAAGTGCGGCGCTGAAGCTTGTTCTTAATAAGATAATCTGCGAAATTCCCAGCGCGCCCCTGCCAGCGAATCGGCTGACCGGTGTTATCCAGAACCTGGCCGTAAAGCAGCGGTTCGCGGCTAATCTGAATATCGTTGGCGTCGGAATAAAGGTCGACATTGCCCGGATCTTCCCCGATCAGCAGGGTGGTGATAATCGCCTGGCGCAGGCTGGCCATTGGATCGGTACCGGCGATGGTTTCAATGGTAATGCTACCGGCATCAAAGTTGATGTGGCTACGGGTATAGTATTGATCGCTGTACTTCACGTAGTCTTTCGGGCCGGCGATCAGCACCTCATTCATTCCCCAGATATTTTCGATGTTGTGGGCAAACTGTCCCATCAAAATATCAAAGCCGTTGGTGTCCTTCACCCATTCTTCATGGCTGGCATTCTGCTTCTTGCCGGAGCAGGAGATCAGCAGAGGTGCGATAATCAGCAAACTCAGGAGTTTTTTATTCATCTTTCAGTGTATTGCCCACAAATTTAGAAGGGCCTCATTATCAAGGCCCAACGTATGCCTGCTTCGCCAGTTCGGGTGATCCACCCGTCGGTTACTCTGCTGGCGGTGTGTAACCTTCGATATGGACTTCTTTACCTTCGAACAGGAATTTGATCATCTCCTGTTCCAGCTGCTTACGGTCTTCAGGATTCATCATGCTGAGTTTCTTTTCATTGATCAGCATGGTCTGTTTAGCCATCCATTTTGACCAGGCTTCTTTCGAAATCTCGTTATAGATGCGCTTACCCAGCTCACCCGGATAAAGCTGGAAATCCTGCCCGTCGGCATCACGTTGCAGGAACGTGCAAAAAATAGTTCTGCTCATT
>CAJYIY010000007.1 GCA_913775305.1 uncultured Erwinia sp.
AGCCGCTGCCAGCCCTGCATGCCCAGCGACTGACACAGCAAACCGTAGCGGCTGTTGACGTCGCGCATCGGGTTTTCCAGCACCTTAAGCGCGTAGGGGATGGCCATTAAGGCGTTAGTGAAAATCACAATGCCATCGGCCCTTTCCGGCAGGCCGAGGGTGCTGTTGAACAGTAAAAAGAAGCCCGTTGCCAGCACGATACCCGGCATCGCCAGTATCAGCATGCCCGTCAGTTCCAGCATTTGTCCGGCTTTTTGCGCCTGGCGGGCGTAGAGCTCACGGCTGCTCCACAGCAGCATCATGGTCAGCATAACGCACAGCAATCCGGCAGCCAGCGCTATGCGTACCGAGGTCCAGGTCGCCTGCCAGAGAACGGGCTGTTGCAGGACGGACATAAGATTGAGGTTCAGGCCGTCAACGATAACGGCCAGCAGCGGCGGCAGCAACAGCAACAGCGCCAGCGCGATCAGGATAACATCGCTGATGCGGCTGTGCAGGCTGTCCTGCGGATCGCGCCAGCCGGTTATTTGATGACTACCTGCGGGAATGGCTTTACTCAGCCGCTGGCTCAACAGCACCAGCGCAAGACAGCACGCCATCTGCACCATCGCCAGCAGCGCGGCGCGACCGGGATCGTAGTCGTAACTCAGCGCCTGGTAAATCGCCAGCTCAATGGTGGTGGCCTGCGGCCCGCCGCCGAGTGACAGCACGGTGGCAAAGCTGGCAAAGCAGAGCATGAAGATTAACGCCGCCACGGGCGGGAGCTGGCGGCGCAGCCACGGCCATTCGACAAAGCGGAAGAACGACACGCCGCGCATGCCGAGCTGGGCGGCAATCTGACGCTGTTCGCCGGGAATATTTTCCAGCGCCTGCAAAAAGAGGCGCGTTGCCATCGGCATATTGAAAAATACGTGCGCCAGCAGAATGCCCTGCAGTCCGTAAGGCGAGAATGACCATTCCAGACCAAGCTGACCGAACAGTGAAGACAGCCAGCCCTGGCGACCGTAAACGCTCAGAATACCAAATACCGCCACCAGCACGGGCAGGATCAGCGTCATGGCGCACAGGCGCAGCAGGGCCTGCCTGCCGGGAAATCGCCGTCGATACAGAGCGCGTGCCAGAAAAATAGCCGGGATCACCGACAGCAGGGCAGAAAGAGACGCCTGCCAGAAGGAGAACCGGATAACGTGCCAGAGGTAGCTGTCGTGCCAGAGGGCGAGCAGGTCGCTCCCTGGCGCGTTAAACCACAATGCAAGAAAAGCCCCCAGGCTGACCGCTACCATCACGGCGGCGGCGAGCAGCCCGGGAAGTAACCAGCCGGGAATCAACGGCTGACGGCGCGTTGCCATTCGCTTACCCATGCGGCACGCTGCGCGGCGACCTGCTGCGGCGTAAACTCCAGCGAGGTTTTCGGTTTGGTCAACTGCTCGAAACCTGCGGGCAGCGCAACGTTAGTAACCGGATACATCCAGTTGCCTGCGGGAATCGCGCTCTGGAACGCCGGTGAAACCATGAACTTCAGGAACTTCTCGGCCAGCTCCGGCTGTTTGCTGGCAGCGGTACGCGCGGCCACTTCCACCTGCAGATAGTGCCCTTCTGCAAAATCTGCGGCTGCATAGTTGTCTTTCTTCTCGGCGATAATGTGGTAGGCCGGGGAGGTGGTGTAGCTCAGCACCAGGTCGCTTTCGCCTTTGAGGAACAGGCCGTAGGCTTCGCTCCAGCCTTTGGTCACGGTGACGGTTTTGGCGGCCAGCTTCTGCCATGCTTCCGGTGCTTTATCCCCGTAGACCTTTTGCATCCATAGCAGCAGGCCCAGGCCCGGCGTGCTGGTACGCGGATCTTCGTAAATTACGCGCCACTTCTGATCGCTTTCGACCAGCTCTTTCAGGCTTTTTGGCGGGTTTTTCAGCTTATTTTTGTCATAAACAAAAGCAAAGTAGCCATAGTCGAACGTCACAAAGGTGTCGTTCTTCCAGCCGCCCGGCACGTTAACGGCATCTGCCGCGACGCCGCTTTTGGCAAACAGTTTGGTTTGCGAGGCGGCTTCCAGCAGGTTGTTATCCAGCCCGAGCACCACGTCGGCTTTACTGTTTTTTCCTTCCATGCGCAGACGGTTGAGCAGCGACACGCCATCTTCAAGCGCCACGAACTTCAGCTCGCAGTTGCAGTCCGCTTCAAAGGCTTTTTTGACAACCGGGCCAGGGCCCCAGTCGGCAGAGAAGGAGTCGTAGGTGTAGACCGTCAGGACGGGCTTGGCAAAAGCAGGCAGCGCAAACAGCGCCAGCAGGGGGAGAACTTTTTTTAACACTTTGCACCTCAGGGTTGAGTGGCAAAGGATTTTGAGCGACAGCCTCAAATCCCTTCGCCGGCGTTATCCGGATCAGGTTCGACGGGTATTATCTCAGCGCACATCTGTGATGCAGCACCCCGTTGAGAACGGCGCTATTGTAATGATTTGGTGAATATTACGAAAGCGTTATGGCTCCGGGGGGGCAAACCAGGCGGATTTAAAATCAAACCAGCCCAGGGTGTTCATCCGCAGGCCGCGCATGCTGCGCTGGCCCTGAATCATCAGCCAGTGGTGGATCAGCGGGACGATCGCCTGCTCGGCCAGCAGCTGCTGGCACCATACGGCAAGATTCATCTCGCCCGATCGCCACAGGGCGGCGTCCTGCTGCCAGTCACGGTCGATGCAGTGCTGGATCAGCGGGACTTCATACAGGTGTGAAAATAATGAAAAATCGAGCGGCAGGGTAAAATTAGCGCTGTTGAGCCAGATATCGCTGGCGATCTCTCCCTGATGCCATTCGTCATAGTCCACTTCTCTTACCTCTAACTTGACCCCCTCTGCTGCCAGCAGGCGGGTCATGATCCTCGCGATAAAACGATGCTCCACGTGCTCGCGGTAGTAGGTCAGGGTGATGGACTCCAGCCCTGCGGGTTTGTCGCAGTGCGACGGCCGGGCGTGGTGCCAGCGCGGAAGCAGGCCGTAGGCCGGAAACCAGTATGTCTGGTACTGCTCTTCCGCATGGTAGATCAGATTGGAAGGGGACAGCACGTGGCTGATCCACTTGCGGACGCCCTGGTTTGCCCCGCGGTGGGTGCGGCGGTCAAACAGGAGATAGTAGCATCCCTCCTCCAGGCGGCTCTCCACGGCCTTTTCTCCGGTGGTGGGGCCTTCAAGCGTCAGACCGCAGCTCAGGTCTTCATTGAGATCAGGCAATACCCACACGTTCACTTCGTCGATCAGCGCCCGATAGCCAAAGTAGTCATCGAACGCGCGGATTTTCAGCTGGTTGCTGTTATTGCGGGACACGGAGTAGGGCCCGGTGCCAATCGGCAGGCTGGCAAAATTGTTCAATGATTCCCACTCGCCGGGCAAAATCATCGACGGCACATAGCCCAGCAGCCAGGGAAGCCACTTGTCCTGCTGCGACAGCTCAATGTCCAGCGTCCAGGCCGTGGGGGAGTGGATGCGCGAAATATGTGAGTAGAGCGGCAGCCTGCGGGCGCGTTCCAGAGAGGCGATGACGTCGTGCATTTCCAGCTCGCGGCCGTGGTGAAAGTGGATGCCGGGGCGTAAGAAGAAGCGCCAGTGGCGCGGGGAAAGCTGCTGCCAGTGGTGCGCGATATCCGCCTCCAGTTCCCCGTTTTCCTCATTTATGCGCGTCAGCCCGCTGAAGATTTGTCGGGCCATGTGGGTTTCAGAGCGGCGTAACGCCGTGCCGGGCAACAGATTTTTCATCGGACGGTAGTAGAGCACCCGCAGAATGTGTCGGCCCTGACGAAAGCTGCGTCCGAGATGGGAGACCAGCATCTGGCGCACGGCGGCCTTGTCGCCCACCAGCTGGACCAGCTGATCGATGCGGTCCTGTTCGAGCAGATCTTCTGCGCGCTGCTGCTGCAACGCCAGTCCGGTATACAGGAAGGTCAGTCGCGAGCGTTTGCCGCGTCCCGCTTCCGCTTCCCAGCTTAACCACCCCTGCTGCTGCATGGTGTTGAGAAGCGTGCGCATATGACGGCGGGAACAGCTAAGCAGGTCCGCCAGCTCGTTGAGCGTGGTCTCCTGCGATTGCCCCTCGCAGCACTGCCAGAGGCGGATAAACTGTTGTTGCAGACGACCGGAAGGCATAAAAGGGGAACTCCTGACAAAAAACCAGCAATTTATTTATCCCTATATTAGGCCAATAATTCTCCTCGATGAAGCGAGGAGGTAAATTATGAAGAGGTCTACCGCACGTCAGTTTTATCAGCAGTACTTTTCAGCGACAAAAGGATCGTCCTGGCTGGCCCGCCGGTGTGCAGAGCAACGGCTGAAAACGTTAGAAGAATTGATGCAGTGGGACGTTACGACACCGACCTCTTCCCGCTAACTCGCCTCGATCATGTGTGACTGAGTATTGGTGCTTATCACCCGCCAGCAAAATGTTTTTGCTGGCTTTTTTCGTTTACTATTCACCCAATTTCGATTCGCTTTCACAAGGACTTGCGCATGCTGTGGTTGATGACGATGGGGCGACGCCTGAACGGCGTGTATGCCGCTTTTATGCTGGTGGCCTTTATGATGGGCGTGGCGGGGGCGCTTCAGGCGCCGACGCTGAGCCTGTTTCTCAGCCGCGAGGTAGGGGCGCAGCCGTTTTGGGTCGGCCTGTTTTATACCGTCAACGCCATTGCCGGGATCCTGGTCAGCCTCGCGCTGGCGAAACGATCGGACAGCCAGGGCGATCGCCGCAAGTTGATCCTCTTTTGCTGCGCCATGGCCGTGGGTAACGCGCTGCTCTTTGCTTTCAATCGTCATTATCTGACGCTCATTACCTGCGGCGTGCTGCTGGCGTCGTTGGCGAACACCGCTATGCCGCAGCTGTTCGCCCTGGCCCGTGAATATGCGGATAACTCCGCGCGGGAAGTGGTGATGTTCAGCTCGGTAATGCGTGCCCAGCTCTCGCTGGCGTGGGTCATTGGTCCGCCGCTGGCCTTTATGCTGGCGTTGAACTATGGCTTTACCACCATGTTCTCCATTGCGGCAGGGATTTTTGTCATCAGCCTGGCGCTGATAGCCTTCGCACTGCCTTCCGTGGCCCGCGTCGAACAGGCGACGGATAAACCTGTTACCCAGGTGAGCGGCTGGCAGGACAAGAATGTCCGCATGTTGTTTATTGCCTCGACGCTGATGTGGACCTGCAACACCATGTACATTATTGATATGCCGCTGTGGATCAGCAGCGATCTGGGCTTACCGGACAAGCTCGCGGGGATCTTAATGGGGACCGCCGCCGGGCTGGAAATTCCGGCGATGATTCTGGCGGGCTATTACGTTAAGCGCTTTGGAAAGCGTCGGATGATGATCGTCGCCGTGGCGGCCGGGGTACTGTTCTACGCGGGGTTGATCCTTTTCCATTCGCGTGAAGCGTTGCTGGCGCTGCAGCTCTTTAACGCCGTGTTTATTGGAATTGTTGCCGGGATCGGCATGCTCTGGTTCCAGGATCTGATGCCCGGCCGTGCAGGCTCGGCAACGACGCTTTTTACCAACAGTATTTCAACCGGCGTGATCCTGGCGGGCGTGATTCAGGGGGCGCTGGCGCAAAGCTATGGTCATGCGTCAGTCTACTGGATGATTGCGGCGCTATCCGTCGTGACGCTCCTGCTGACCTGCCGCGTAAAAGACATGTGATCGGATGAATGAAACGAAGCCCGGGAGCACCGGGCTCTGCGAACCGTTTTATTCGGAATACTGATATTTACGCTGCGCGCGTAGCGTCAGGTACATATGAACGAGGCCCATGAAACCGTGTGCCCAGAAATATGTCTCAATAAAAACTGTCAGGAATTTATGCAAATCTAAGACGATTTCCGTGACGGACGAAACCGGCCCAAGCGTGGCGTTCAGCACGAACCAGGCCGCGCCGCAGAGTGCAACGCCCAGCAGCGCCAGCACACCCAGACCTTGCACCGTTGCCGCCATACCGCCAGCATGCGCGTCAGGTAACTGACGCTGCGCGAGGGTGCGAATATCTTCAACGATTCCACGAAAATCCAGCGCCAGCCAGGCGTAGTAATACTTAAATCCGCGTTGGGTTAACATCCATGCCATCATGGCAATACCACAAAA
>CAJYIY010000008.1 GCA_913775305.1 uncultured Erwinia sp.
CCACGATAGGGGTGCCGCGAATCAGCTCGATGAAAACCAGCGCGATGTTGCGTGAGAGCCAGCCGCCGTAGGCGCGGGCAAAACCGGCAACGAGGCCGATAATCACACCGCCAACCAGGCCTAGGACCGAAATCCACAGGGTCAGTTTGGCACCTTCAAGCAGGATTGGAATAGCAGGCCAGATGGCGCTCCAGTCAAACTGCATGTTTATTCTCCGGATCTAAAACCATTTTTGTTGATGTGGAAAAATGCGGGAACAACGCGGTCCCCGCATTAAGTACAGCCGTTCGAATATTATTATTTAGGCTCGCTGCCGAACCATTTTTTGTACAGCGTATTGTAAGTTCCGTTCTCTTTCAGCGTTTTCAGCGCGCCGTTCACTTTCTCACGCAGGTCGTCGCTGCCTTTCGGGAAAGCAATACCGTACTGCTGCGCTTCAACGGGCTCGCCTACCGCTTTGAACTGGCCTTTACCAGCGGTATGGATGAAGTACAGGATGTTAGGCGTGTCGTGCAGCACGGCGTCAGCACGGTTGGTGCCGAGTTCCATGTAGGCGTTATCGATGTTCGGGAACTGGCGCAGATCTTTGGTTTTGATATGCTCTTTCGCGTAGTCAACGGAACCGGTGCCGCTCTTCACAGCGACAACTTTACCGTTCAGGTCATCAATACCCTTCACGCTGTCGTTGTTAGACTTCACCATCACCTGCAGGCCGCTCTTGTAGTAGCCGTCAGAGAATTCGATCGCTTTTTTACGCTCATCGGTAATGGTAATACCGGCCAGCGCCAGATCAACGTTACGCGTCTGTAGCGCTGGGATGATACCGGCGAAATCCATGGGTTTGAGGGTGTAATCAAGTTTCAGTTGTTTTGCAATTGCATCCCACAGGTCGATGTCGAAGCCGACATATTTATCACCCTGTTTGAATTCGAAAGGAACAAAAGCGGTATCAGTTGCGACGATCAGTTTCTTATCTGCAGCTGTGGAAGATACGGCAAACGCCATGGTCAGCGCAGCCAGAGTGACCTTAAAAATTGATTTCATCATTTTATCCTTATCGCTTCCCGGAACGTCCCGGGTAAATGCCAGCAGCCCTATGAAAGAATCATGCCAGGTTTGCAATGGTATGGAAAACAGCGGGTTAAATGCGAGTTTTCTGAAAGGTGCCGTCACGGTAAAGCGTATTGCACCATTCCGGGGCGTCATTTTGGTGCATCTCGTCCAATGTGGTGCAATGGGTCGCCCGACTTGCATCAGCAGTTGTAGCAAATTGCCGGATAAAAACAACAGATAGTGTCGTAGGGGATTAATTTATTGCCGGCGGGTTCTGATTTTTTAGCGCAAAAGCGTAAGGTGTGCGCCGTCATCCGGGATAAAAAAAAGCAGACGGCGGTGGCGCCATCTGCTTACAAGTGGTGAAAACGTCAGTTTACGAAGAAGGTTTATTCGATGTTAGACTCGATAAACCACAGGAATTTATCCAGATCGCGTGAAGCGGCGGTGAAGATGTCCGCAGTGTCTTCATCGGAAACTTCGCTGATAGCTTTACGCACGTCGTTGGCCACAACGGCATAACGGTCTGCCAGTGCCTTGAGGTGTTCCTGCACGCTGTGAATATTCAGCGGATAGCTTTTCAGCGGAGTTTTATCGTTAACAACCTGAGTAGTGCCCAGTGCAACGCCGCCGAGCTGTACCACACGTTCGGCAATGGTATCCTGGTGGTCAGTAATTGCGGTGCGGAATCCATCAAGCATTTCATGTACGCCAATAAAGTTAGCGCCGCGCATATTCCAGTGGGCCTGCTTGGTGATCAGAGACAGATCAATAAATTCGACGACCACACGATTCAGCACCTCAATTGTGGCTTTTTTCTCATCGTCGGCCACATCGTTACGGGTGTAAATAAGATCAGAAGATTTTGCTTTAACCAGTTTAGCGGTACTCATCATTAATATCCTCTTAATGGTCAGGTTGTCCTGTAATTGACTGAGAATAAGTATAGCACCGTTTTTAAAACCTGCTGCTAAGGGTGTCCCTATCGCTTAAATAGTGTGTGACGGGTTGATATATCGGGTGTTTTTTATGGCTTCCCGAAGCGATAATATTAACAGGAATGATTTTTGTTTGCGGTGCGGCGCAGGATGTTGAATTCACTCGATTTTTATTTGAAGGATAAATGAAGTCCAGCTGCAACTAATAATGTGTATTTATTACCGTGTTAAATTATTGTTACTGAAGCGCATGTTAGCCACTGGATTTCCCGCCTCACCTGAGCAAAGCAGGAAAAGACCGGTATTATTCCCGTTGCTGATTAACCGCCACGATTTTTGCTTTTGCCGGTCGCAGGGTGATAGTGGAACCTGCTGATGCGACGATGATCGCCAGTAGCGCCAGCCACTGAACCAGACTCAGCACCTCGCCAAGAAACAAAATACCGGAAATCGCCGCCATAGCGGGTTCAAGGCTCATCAGGGTGCCGAATGTCCGGGCGGGCATTCGGGTCAGTGCGACCATCTCAAGAGAGTAGGGCAGTGCGCTGGAAAGCACAGCAATCGCCAGGCCAATCGGGATCAGCGACAGCGTCCAGCTGCCGCTGTTAGCAAAGGTCAGCCCCAGCGGAACGAACACCAGTGCGCCAATCAGCGAACCCATAGCCGCCGTGGCCGGTCCATGCTCGCTGCCCGCGCGCTTGCCGGTGATGATATAGACCGCCCACAGAGCCCCCGCACCCAGGGCAAACAGCGCGCCAACGGGATCCACGCTGCTGACATTCTCGCCAAGCGGCAGCAAAAATATCAGCCCCAGCAGAGCCAGCACCACCCAGACAAAATCCAGCGGGCGGCGTGAACTGGCCAGCGCCAGCGTCAGCGGTCCGGCAAACTCCAGTGCTACCGCCACGCCCAGAGGAACCGTGCGTAGCGACAGGTAAAACAGATAGTTCATGCCGCCCAGTGACAGGCCATAGATAATCAGCGGCAGGATTTGGCTGCGCTGGAAGCGCAGGCGCCAGGGTTTAAACACCACACAGAGAATTAACGTGCCAAGCCCAAGACGCAGCGCGGTAATACCCGGTGCGCCGACCAGCGGAAAAAGCGTCTTGGCCAGCGCGGCTCCTGTCTGAATGGAAGTCATGGCAATAAGTAAAAGCAGGACGGGAAGCCAGACGGCGTTTTTTAACTGTTGAGGGGACATCCTTTATCTCAATCCTTATGTTCCGTTGTTAATAAATGCCGCGTACAGTTTACTTGAAGGGCGGTGAAAATCTCAGCGTGGTGCTAAAAAATAAACGAAACTTAAAGAAAACGGCGGTATTTAGGTAAAGAAGTGTCAGGTTTTAATTAGGATTATTCTCAATGAACCTTTTTTTGCAGGGGATAAAATTGTGGCCTGCGTCGCATAAATATAAGTAAAATGAATAACATATAAACCCCCGTTAACTTTCTGTTACACCAAATGTTCCGTTAGACAATGAAAATAGAGCGGAGTTTCGCACTATATTTTGTTATATTTTTAGCGTTGTCAGGAGAAGTACTTTTTACATTTGAGGTGGTTATGAAAAAAATTGCATGTCTTTCAGCACTGGCTTGCGTTCTGGCAGTATCTGCTGGTTCAGCAATGGCACAAAGCACCGTTTCCGCTGGCTATGCGCAGAGCGACTACCAGGGCGTTGCTAACAAAGCGAACGGCTTCAACCTGAAATACCGTTACGAAAACGGCAGCGATCCACTGGGTTGGATCGGTTCTTTCACCTATACTGAAAAAAATCGCACTGAATCAGGCGACTACATCAAAGGCCAGTATTATGGCTTCACTGGTGGTCCAGCATACCGTCTGAACGACTGGGCGAGCATCTACGGCGTTGTTGGTATTGGCTATGGTAAATTCCAGTACAACGAACCAAATCGCGAAAAATCTGACTCCAGCGACGTAGGTTTCTCTTACGGTGCCGGTCTGCAGTTCAACCCAATCCAGAACATCGCTCTGGACGTGGGCTATGAGCAGAGCCGTATTCGCAGCGTTGACGTGGGCACCTGGACTGCTGGCGTAGGTTACAGCTTCTAAGTTGCTTTGCCTGATTCGCTCCGGCGAGTCTGCGCTGAAATCCGCCCCCCGGGGCGGATTTTTTTTGGCTGTTATTTCGCGAACGGGTCCTGTTTCAGCTGGCTGAACGGCAGACGCCTGAGGGCGAAATCGGTGACCTGCACGGTCGGGCCCTTATCGTTTGAAATAAACCGGTACGGCAGGTTTATCTCTTTGGCACGGATGCCGGTCCACTGCGAAAACAGCAGCAAAAAATCATTCGCGGAACGCGGCTGACTGAAAATTTGGTGACGGCTGTCGTTGCTGGAGGTAATGAAAAGCGGCACCTCGAAATTTTGCCGGTACTGATCATCGTGCGTCAGATACTCGTTGCGCGTGCCTTTTTCTTTAAACGCCAGCCCGTGATCGGAGAAATACATCAGGGAAAAGCTCAACCCGCTGCCGTGCAACTGCTGCCACAGCTGGCGCAGGAATCCGTCGGTTTGCGTAATGCTGTACAGGTAGCAGGAGGTTTCGCTGGAGTGCAGAGACTCAACAACCCGCCCACGGGTTCGATCGCAGGCTTTAGGGTGCGAACCCACCAGGTGGTACACCAGCAGGCGCGGTTTTTCCACCGGCCTGGCCAGTGCCGCAGCGGTAAAGCCGAGCAAATCTTCATCTCGTGTGTTTTTATCCGCTTCAAAATCACCCTGCTTGAGAAAATGTACCGTCTTCGCGCGTCGGGCGATACTGGCAATCGGCGTATCAAACTGTCCAATCTGTCCCTGATTCGACAGCCACCAGGTATCAAAACCCGCACGATTCGCCAGGCTGATGATATTGTTCTGGTATTGGGGCTGGCCATTCACCACCTGATTCAGCGTCAGCCCCAGTGATTTCTGGGTGGAGGATGCCGCGGAAGTGTACTGGCTGAAAAACTGACCGTTAAGCTGGCTGGCAAACGGAGTGTTGTCCCAGCGGCCGCCAAACACGCCCATCGCGTCGCGGCGTGCACTTTCACCGATAACAATAACGTAAATCTGCCGATCGGGTTTGACCCCCAGCAGGTGCCAGTCATCCTGTAGCGTGGCGAGTTGATTCATGCGGTCGATCTCTTTATCCACCGACAATTTACTTTCAATCGTATCCTTGACGAAACGCACCAGCGGATAACCGGCATCTTTCAGATTAAACACGCCCCCGGTGAGTTGGTTAAGCACCGGCTGGGTCAGCCAGGCCACCAGTACAAACGCCAGACAGGCGCTTTCGCGGTGCCCCCAGGGATTGCCCGGCTCGGGTTTACGTTTCAGCGACAGTAAACCGGCGGCGATAATCGTCAGCCCAATCACATAGTCATGCAAAGGAAAAATCATCAGCACTTCGCTGGCTTCTTCCACATTGGTGGCGTGCAAAGCAAGCAGCGTGTTGAAGTTGGGTGGGCCATAAACCTGACCAAAGGGATAATAGAAACCTGCCACCAGCGCGGACAGCGCCAGCAGCACTTTTTGACTGCGGGGCAGCACGGTGGCCATCAGCATCAGCAGCGCGGTAAAAGCCAGCGTATATAATCCGCTTAACGGATAGCCAAAGGCCAGATTGATCATCACAGACAGCAGTAAATAGAGCCCGGTATAGGGACTCAGCCAGCCACGGTAACGACTTACCGAAGGGATTTTCAGTAGGGTCAGATTCATACTCAATTCTTATAGAAAACGCTAAAGCTTACCGCTGCAGTTTGACTGAAGTGGCAGACCGCCTGATACAGCTCGTCAGAAATGGGGGACTGGGGAAGGGAGGGACCCGATCGGCCTGCACTCTTTACGAAAGGCTGGCACGATAGTCGTTGTTTTAGCGCAAAGCAACCAGCAATTTGAATAAGTTATGTGAAGCAGGATACAAAATGGAGATCAACAAGGATGGGTATTAAGAGGCCGGAGTTGCCGGCCTGTTTTTTAGCAGCATGTCAAGCAGCATCAGCCGCAGGGTGAACGGGGAACGACATAGCAGTTTCATCAGTAGCGGTGCTCTCATCTTAAACCCTCCCAAACCTCAGGGTATGATTGAATTATCAACAGGTATAGCACAGGCTATATCTTGTAGCCAGAGCTAATACGCTAAATTTTGTGCTTCTTTGCGCTTCGTTTACAATGTCAGCCGAACAGACCGTGGTAAGCCGTAAAAAAGCAGCGGTCAATAATGAGAGGAAGCTGAATGAGTCGTCGCGCAAAAGTCGCAGTGCCCGCGCCACTGAAAGATATTGAAGAGCATGTCGAAGGCTTCCGCCAGGTACGTGAAGCCCATCGCCGTGAATTGATCGATGACTATGTTGAGTTGATTTCCGATCTGATCCGCGAATTCGGTGAGGCCCGGCAGGTTGATATGGCTGCCCGCCTTGGGGTTTCGCAGCCAACGGTGGCAAAAATGCTGAAACGTCTGGCCACCGCCGGACTGGTGGAGCAGGTGCCCTATCGTGGCGTCTTTCTGACCCCGGAAGGAGAAAAGCTGGCGGAAGAGAGCCGTGAACGTCACCACATCGTTGAAACTTTCCTGCTGGCGTTAGGTATCAGCCCGGATACCGCCCGCCGCGATGCCGAGGGCATTGAGCATCACGTCAGTGATGAGACCCTGGCCATTTTCCAGAAGTTTAGTGAAAATCGTCAGTAACCTAATCTAACTTTGTGAGCCAGCATGCTAACCCTGTTCAGGCCTTTTTTGCACGATCGTTTTCTGCATCTGTTAGTGGTTCTGGGCCTGTTGCTGGCCTGCTTTGTTCCCTTCTCCGTCGCCGAACTGCCCCGAGCGGTTGACTGGCCAACGATGATCACCCTGTGTGGCCTGTTAATGCTGACCAAAGGCATTGAGGCCAGTGGTTATTTCGATGCGCTGGGTCGTCGGCTGGTGCAGGGTTTCCACCATCAGCGCCAGCTGGCGCTGTTTCTGGTTGCCGCCGCTGCGCTGCTGTCGACGTTTCTCACCAATGATGTGGCGCTGTTTATCCTTGTCCCCCTGACGCTTTCGCTGAGTAAGTATTCGGCGCTGCCCATCGCGCGGCTGATTATCTTCGAAGCGCTGGCGGTGAATGCGGGATCGCTGCTGACGCCGATTGGCAATCCGCAAAATATCCTGCTGTGGCGTCATGGCGATTTGGGGTTCGGCGGGTTTATCTGGCAGATGCTGCCGTTGGCGGTAGTTATGCTGTTGAGTTTGCTGCTGGTGACCGTCTTTTGTTTTCCGGCGCGGCGGATTGAACGTCATCAGCATGAAGAGGAGGCAGGCTGGCAGCGACCGCTGTTGATTGCCAGCGCGCTGCTTTATGTCATGTTTATCGTGGCGCTGGAACAGGATCTGGCAATTTGGGGATTAGGCCTGGTCTTCGTCGTGTTCATGCTGATGGCGCGACGTATCCTGCTGACCATCGACTGGAGCCTGCTGGCGGTGTTTATCGCCATGTTTGTCGATGTGTTCTTGCTGACCCGCCTGCCGGTGCTGCAAACTTCGCTGCACGCCGTTGGCGAGCTGCCGCAGCTGGGGCAGTATCTGCTGGCGGCGGGGCTGTCACAGGTTATCAGCAATGTTCCCGCGACAATTCTGCTACTGAACAGCCTGCCGCCTTCGGCGCTGCTGGCCTGGGCGGTAAATATCGGTGGTTTCGGACTGCTGCTGGGATCGCTGGCAAATCTTATCGCCCTGCGAATGGCGAAAGATCGCAGCATCTGGTGGCAATTCCATCTCTATTCGATTCCGATGCTGCTGTGGGCCCTGGTCAGCGGCTGGATACTTCTTTTGATTATTCGTGCTGCCTGAACCTGGGGTAGTCTGGTTTCGTCAAGAAATCCTGGAAATTGTCAGTTTACGCCTTATGTTTAAATCAGACTGACCTGTTGCGATCTAATTTTAAGCGCGCTTTCTGATTGATGGAAACTATGGCAAATCAAACAACTCCAGGATCGACTGATGAAACATCTCATCAGGGCGAACAGCAATCCTCCAACAACGACGATAACGACGCTTCCCGCAAGGGCCCCGGCAAGAAACCACTGATTATCCTTGCGATAGTGGTGGTGGTGATGTTGGTGGTTGCGCTGTGGTACTGGCTGAGTACCCGTAATATTGAAAGCACTGATGATGCTTTTACCGAAGCGGATGCGGTGACTGTCTCGCCGAAAACCTCAGGTTATGTCACCGAGCTGAAGGTGAAAGATAACCAGCGGGTGAAGCAGGGCGATCTGCTGGTGGTGATCGATCGCCGTGACAGCATCGCACAGCAGGCCCAGGCGCAGGCGCAGCTCAGCCTGGCCCAGGCGCAGCTGCATCAGGCTCAGGCGCAGCTGAGTCTGGCGAAGGTGCAGTATCCGGCGCAAAAAGATCAGGCGCTGGCACAGCAGGCACGCGCCGAGGCGAACTACCTCAATGCCCTGGCTGACGATAAGCGCCAGCGCAATGTCGATCCGCGCGCCACCTCGCAGCGCAATATCGATTCTGCCAGCGCGCAGCTGCGCAGTGCGAAAGCGGAGCTGGAAAACGCCAAAGCGCAGGTCGAAGTGGCTTCGCAGGTTGCTTTGCAGATCCGCCAGCAGGAAACCAACGTGGAAGCCCGTCAAAGCCAGGTTGAGCAGGCCCAGGCACAGCTTAACGTGGCCAATCTGAATCTCTCCTATACCGAGGTGCGCGCACCCTACGATGGTTTTGTCACCAAGCGTAACGTGCAGGTGGGTACGCTGGTGCAGGCCGGCTCCTCGCTGTTTTCCCTGGTATCGCCGGATGTCTGGATTGTCGCTAATTTTAAAGAGTCGCAGCTGCGGCGGATGAAGCCAGGGGACAGGGTTGAAATCGGCGTTGATGCCTGGCCGGATCTGAAGCTGGAGGGCCACGTAGACAGCGTGCAGATGGGCTCCGGTTCACGTTTCTCGGCATTCCCGTCGGAAAATGCCACCGGGAACTACGTGAAAATTGTGCAGCGCGTTCCGGTTAAAATCGTCATCGATAAGGGGCTGGATCCGAATCAGCCGCTGCCGATTGGTCTCTCCGTTGAGCCGAAGGTGACGGTGGAATGACCCCCGGCCAGAGCTGGAAACCGTCCAGTAACCCCTGGCTGGTGGCCATGACCGTCACGCTGGCGGTATTCATGGAAATCCTGGATACCACCATCGTTAACGTTGCCCTGCCGCACGTCGCCGGTTCACTTTCTGCCAGCTATGATGAATCCACCTGGGTGCTGACTTCATATCTGGTAGCTAACGGTATCGTGCTGCCCATTTCTGCCTTCCTCAGTCGCCTGCTGGGACGCAAGCAGTTCTTCCTGATTTGTATTGTGATGTTTACCGTCTGTTCGTTCCTCTGCGGGATTGCCACCGAGCTGTGGCAGATCATTCTGTTCCGCGTGATGCAGGGCTTCTTTGGCGGCGGTCTTCAGCCAGTGCAGCAGTCGGTACTGCTGGATTATTTCAAGCCGGAAGATCGCGGCAAGGCGTTTGGCCTCTCTTCCATCGCGGTCATCGTGGCACCGGTATTGGGTCCGACGCTGGGCGGCTGGATCACCGATAACTACAGCTGGCGCTGGGTGTTCTTTATCAACATCCCGGTCGGGATTATCAGCGTACTGGCAATTTACCAGCTGCTGGAAGATCCGCCTTGGGAGCGTAAGTGGGCGAAGGGCAAGCTCCGCGTTGACTATATCGGCATCAGTCTGATTACCCTTGGACTGGGCTGCTTACAGGTAATGATGGATCGCGGCGAAGATGAAGACTGGTTCAACTCCAGCTTTATCGTCACTTTCGGCCTGCTGGCGTTGACCGGTATTGTTGGGGCAATCTACTGGCTGATTTATGCCAAAAAACCGGTGGTCGATCTGCGCGTGCTGAAAGACCGTAACTTTGCGGTGGCGGGCCTGCTGATGGCCGGGATGGCGTCAATACTTTATGGCAGTTCGGTGGTTATCCCACAGCTGGCGCAGCAGGATCTCGGCTATACGGCTACGCTGTCCGGGCTGGTGCTGTCACCGGGAGCGGTGCTGATCGTGTTGTCGATCCCGCTGGTGCTGAAACTGATGCCGCTGGTGCAAACCCGCCTGATAATTGCCTTCGGCTTCACGCTGTTGATGCTGTCGTTTATCTATTCGGCAACGCTGACGCCGGATATCGACTTTACCACCCTGGTGATGATGCGCAGCGCGCAAACCATCGGGCTTGGCTTCCTGTTTGTCCCGTTGACGACCATTGCCTTTGTCACCATACCGCAGCGGCTTAATGCCGACGCGTCGGCGCTGTTCACTATGTTCCGCAACGTGGCCGGTTCGATTGGTATCTCACTGTCAACGGCGATGATCACTGAACGAACTCAGGCTCGCAGCGCCGAAATGGTGCATAACATGACGCCACTCAACGAACCGTTCAATCTGGCCGTTGAGCGCTGGGCGCAGGGCGTGCGTGATTTTGTCCATATGGCGGGCGACCCGATTACCATTGCCACCGGGCAGCTCTACCAGCAGATGATCGTGCAGGCAAGATTCCTTGCCTATATTGATGTATTTATGGGCCTGAGCGTTGTGGCCCTGATCCTGATTCCATTTTGTTTATTGCTTGCGCCAATTAAGAGCGAAGGCAGTGCGGGAGCACACTGACATGCGCGTTTATTTCCCTCTGGTCCGTTCGCGGACGGCAACGCTGGTGGCCGCCGTGCTGGCGCTGAGCGCCTGTGCCGTTGGTCCTGATTACCGGGCTCCCACGGCCTCCACGCCGGGCAGTTTTAACAGTCTGCAATCGGGCAGCGCGTCCCGCCCGGAGGCGACGGCGGTCAATGCCAGCTGGTGGAAATCCTTCAACGATCCACAGCTGGACAGTCTGATTGAGCGTGCGATTGCCGGGAATCTGTCGTTGCAGCAGGCGGTGCTGCGTATTGCCGGCGCGCGCCAGCAGCTGAACCAGGCCCGCGGTGCCTGGGCCCCCTCAGTCAACGGCAATGCCAGATTTACCCGACAGCAGTTGGGGATTAAAGGTGAGCTGGAGTCTGAAGGGGTCTACAACCGCCTGGAGCAGGTTGATAATAATACGGATATTGACTTAAAACCGGCGCTGGACAGCCTGTCTGAACCGGTTGGTCTGTACCAGGGGAGCTTTGATGCCGCCTGGGAGCTGGATTTGTGGGGAAAAGTCCGCCGTCAGGTCGAGATGGCCGGGGCGCAGCAGCAGCAGTCGATAGAGAGTCGTAATGACGCGCTGGTATCGCTGGAGGCAGAAGTTGCTCGCGCTTATCTGCAACTGCGCGGCGCGCAGGCGATAACCGCCACGCTGGAGACGCAAATCGCCGTTGCGCAGCAGACGATGGAACTCACCCAGAGCCAGCAGCGCAATGGCCTCGCGCCACAAACTAACGTGGAAAACGCCCGCGCCCAGTTTAATCTGCTGCGCGCCCAGCTGCCGCAGTATCAGGCTCAAATCCACCAGGCGATGAACGGTCTGGCGGTGCTGACCGGGCGGGTCCCCGGTGCGCTGGATAGTGAACTGAGCGCCGATAAAGCGTTCCCTGCGCTGCCGCAGGTGGTGCCGGTTGGCATCCCGGCAACGCTGGCCCGCCGCCGTCCGGATATTCGCCAGGCGGAAGCCAGCCTGCATGCTGCCACCGCGAATATCGGCGTCTCAATTGCTGAACTGTTCCCCAGCGTGTCGCTGACCGGCCAGTTTGGCATGCGTAACACTGACGCCAGCTATCTGGATAACTGGAGCAGTCACTTCTACAGCTTTGGCCCATCTGTATCAATACCAATATTCCAGGGAGGAAGACTGGTTTCCAGCGTCAGGCTGGCACGTGCGCAGCAGGCCAGCGCTGCGCTGGGCTATCGTCAGACGGTGCTGACCGCGTTACAGGATGTGGAAAACGCGCTGGTCAGCTACCGCAGCGATCAGCAGCAGGTGGTCGGGCTGGATGAAACGGTCAGGGCACAGCAGTCGGCCTTCAATCTGGCCAGCGACAGCTACCACCAGGGGCTCTCATCGTTTATTGAGGTGCTGGATGCGCAGCGGCAGCTGGCACAGGCGCGGCAGCAGGCCGAGCAGGCGAGGGTGCAGACCGGGTTGGATCTGGTTGCGTTGTATAAAGCGCTGGGCGGCGGCTGGGAAAATTACCAGAATGTCAGCCTGCCGGAGTATGCCGTCTTTGGTCCGGCGGAAACGCCGCAGTGATCTCCTTGTTGCGCCAGGCCCCCATTCGGGGGGCCTGAAACCTGGCGGTGCTGACAGATTCCCGACACCCAGCGGTCGGGGCTTTTTAATCGCACCGTGAGGGTAATTTCAATTTTCATGCCGTTTATTCGCCTCAGGTATCCTCCTGCAAGACGGATGTGACGGTGAAGTGGACGCAATGCGGGCTCAAAAATAAAGCTCAAATCGGCACAGCTTCGGGCCGTGTCGTTATCCGATCTTTTGGGTTCCTCTTCTGCCTGCCTTACCAGCACACTGTATTCGCTGCGCTGTTTTTGGCATAATGCGCGCTGACTCACATCCTCATTACGCAAAATAAAGGCTATCCTGTGCTAGTTTCCAGCAACGTCACCATGCAGTTTGGCAGTAAGCCGCTGTTCGAAAACATTTCTGTCAAATTCGGCGGCGGCAACCGCTACGGTCTGATCGGTGCCAACGGCAGCGGTAAGTCCACCTTTATGAAAATTCTGGGTGGCGATCTGGTGCCTTCTGCCGGCAACGTCTCCATCGATCCGAACGAACGTATTGGTAAGCTGCGTCAGGATCAATTCGCCTTCGAGCAGTATTCCGTGCTGGATACGGTCATCATGGGCCACGTGGAACTGTGGGCGGTGAAGGAAGAGCGTGACCGCATTTATGCTCTGCCGGAAATGAGCGAAGAAGATGGCTACAAAGTCGCCGATCTCGAAGAGAAATATGGCGAAATGGACGGTTACACCGCCGAAGCGCGCGCCGGAGAACTGTTGCTGGGCGTGGGGATACCGCTGGAGCAGCATTACGGTCCGATGAGCGAAGTGGCTCCGGGCTGGAAGCTGCGTGTGCTGCTGGCGCAGGCGCTGTTCTCTAATCCGGAAATCCTGCTGCTTGATGAACCGACGAACAACCTGGACATCGATACCATTCGCTGGCTGGAGCAGGTGCTGAACGAGCGTAACAGCACCATGATCATTATCTCGCACGATCGCCACTTCCTGAATATGGTCTGCACGCATATGGCCGATCTGGACTATGGCGAGCTGCGCGTCTATCCGGGCAACTACGACGAGTACATGACCGCCGCGACCCAGGCACGCGAACGTCTGCTGTCGGACAACGCCAAGAAAAAGGCGCAGATCAACGAACTGCAATCCTTCGTCAGCCGCTTTAGCGCTAACGCCTCGAAATCCCGTCAGGCGACCTCTCGCGCCAAGCAGATTGATAAAATCAAGCTGGAAGAGGTGAAGGCCTCCAGTCGTCAGAACCCGTTTATCCGCTTTGAACAGGATAAAAAGCTGTTCCGTAATGCACTGACTCTGGAAGCGGTCACCAAGGGTTTTGACAACGGTCCGCTGTTTAAGAACCTGAATATGCTGCTGGAAGTCGGTGAAAAGCTGGCTATCCTGGGGCCGAACGGTATTGGTAAAACAACCCTGCTGAAAACGCTGGTCGGTGAGCTGACGCCGGATAGCGGTACCGTTAAGTGGTCTGAGAATGCACAGGTTGGTTATTATGCACAGGACCACGCCCATGACTTCAGCGACGATCTCACCGTGTTTGACTGGATGAGCCAGTGGAAACAGGAAGGGGACGACGAGCAGGCGGTGCGCAGCATCCTCGGCCGCTTGCTGTTCAGCCAGGACGATATCAAAAAGCCCGCTAAAGTGCTGTCCGGTGGAGAAAAGGGTCGCATGCTGTTCGGTAAGCTGATGATGCAGAAGCCGAATATCCTGATAATGGATGAACCGACTAACCACCTGGATATGGAATCCATTGAAGCGCTGAATATGGCGCTGGAAATGTATGAAGGGACGCTGATCTTCGTTTCTCACGACCGCGAGTTTGTCAGCTCGCTGGCAACCCGGGTGATTGAAATGTCACCGGGCAAGATCAACGACTTTACCGGCAACTACGAAGATTACCTGCGCAGCCAGGGCATCGTCTGATTACCCTTTTGTGGGCCAGACTTTTCTGGCCCATGCTTAATGATTTTCCGCCACCCGATTTTTCCCCGAATTTTTCGCTACGTATAGCGCCCGATCCGCCCCGGCAATCAATGACTGTGGCGACAGCGGCCGATCGCTCTGGGTCATGACATGTAGCCCGACGCTGACCGAAACCCATTGCTGGCTACCGCTGTTATTCTGGTGAGGGATGTTCAGCGAGGAAATGGTCTCGACCACCTGCTGCGCAAAGCGATACGCACCGTCTCGATCGTAGCCGGGCAGGATCATCGCGAACTCTTCTCCTCCGTAGCGCGCCACCAGATTATCCTGACGATGAGGCAGGTGGGTCAGCGCCCCGGCAATCTGCCTGAGACAGTCGTCGCCTGCAGGATGTCCGTAGCTGTCGTTGAAAGCCTTAAATGAGTCGACATCAATCATCAGCAGCGCCAGCGGGATTTGTAGCTTACGCGCACGATCGAGGCTGTGCTTCAGATAGATATCGAACTGCCGACGGTTTGCCAGCCCGGTCAGGCCATCGATCAGCGCCAGCGTCTGCAGCGTCCGGTTCATTGCGGTAAGCCGGTCGCGCACGGCGGTCAACTCCTGCTGATTTTTCAGGTTCAGGCTGATATGCCGCAGCACCAGCATACCCAGCAGGAAAATTACCAGCAGCAGGATGGTGCAGAGCGCAATGTAGACGCACAGGGTGGAGAACCATCCGCGCATCAGCTGCCCTTTATCATATCCGGCGACGGTAACCAGCGAATAGCGCTGCAGAGCCGCATAGCCGAAGACCCGCTCTTTAGCATCCAGCGCGGACTGATAAATGGCGGTGCCGCTGGGGGCGTTCTTCAGCAGGGTAATAAACAGCGGACTGTTGGAAATATTATGGTTAATAGCACTGTCAGGATAGGGGCGTGAGTAAAGTATTGTCCCATCACTCAGCATCAGTGCCAGCACATCATGACGGCCGAGATTGAAGTAGCCATAGACAGTTTTAAAAAAGCTGAGATTAACCGATGCCAGCAGGATGCCGCGGAAAGAACCGTTGCGGTTATTTAATCGTAGCGAAACCGGGATCACCAGGTCGCCCGTAGCCCGACTGCGAATCACCTTGCCGATATAAACTTTGCTGTCGATGTGAGTCTGATGATAACGGAAATATTCCCGATCGCTGTTGTTGATCTGCTTGGGAATGTTGCCTCGGGATGTGACCAGCCAGTTGCCCTGCGCATCGTAGATCGCTAAGCCGTTGAGCTGCGGCAGTGAAGTGGTTCGCGAGCTGAGCAATTCTTGCAGATAGCCAAGCTGCGGTTGATTCAGGCCGACCAGGTTGATGCGGTCACTGATATCCTGCAACGTCAGATCGACCTGTAAAAAGGTGTCCTCCGCCTGTCGGGAGAGCGACTGAGAAAGATTATTCGCATCATCCTGCGCGGAGGCGATGGTCTGTTGCCAGGAGTTCCAGATCAGCCAGCCGTTAATCAAAACGACCACGCTCACGATGGCCAGCAAAAAAATGATCATCAGCTGGCGCAATGAAAGTTTACGGGCGTGAGGGGTCACAGCGTGCTGGTCTGCAATCATTTACGTCATCCTTTCTGCCTCCGGGGCGGTCATACTTGATTATAGATTCCGCCAACCGAAACGCTTGTTTTTACTCCGTAAAAAATAAAAAAGCGACTATTTCATCATGGGAACTGAGCAGACGTCACACTGGGGATCCCGGGCCACTTTCATCGTGCGAAACTGCAGGGTCATGGCATCATAGAGCAGCAGCTGACCAGCGACCGGACTGCCGTAATGTGTCAGAGTGCGTATGGCTTCCATTGCCTGCAGGGAACCGATCACGCCGACCAGCGGCGCCATCACGCCCGCTTCCACGCAGCTTAGCGTGGCGTCCCCAAACAGGCGGCTGATACAGCGATAGCAGGGTTCGTTATCGCCCCAGCGAAATACGCTGATTTGCCCCTCCATGCGGATGGCTGCACCCGAGATCAGGGGCGTTTTACTGCGATAGCACAGACGGTTGAGCTGTTCTCGTGTCGCCACGTTATCGCAGCAGTCGACCACCAGATGGTGTTCGGCAATTCGCTCCGCCAGTTCGGCATCGTCAAGCTGCACATCAATGGTGCGGTAGTGAATATCGGAATTGATGGCCTCCAGCCGGGCGCGTGCGGATGCCACTTTCTTCATGCCAAGTTGCGCCTCGCCGTGCAGAACCTGCCGCTGCAGGTTCGACAATGAAACGCTGTCGAAGTCGAGCAGCGTCAGCTGACCCACACCGGCGGCGGCAAGATACTGGCTGGCCGCACAGCCCAGCCCGCCCAGCCCCACCACCAGCACGTTTGCCGCTTTCAGTTTCTCCTGGCCTTCAAAGTCAAAGCCGCGAAGAACAATCTGGCGATTATAGCGCAGCATCTCTTTATCGCTGAGTTCGGCAGACATATCAGCCCTCCAGCAGCGCGTTAAACGGCTCCACATCGACCCACTCGCCGGGTTGAACGCTGCCGCGTTCGCGTTCAAGTACGATAAAGCAGTTGGCCTGATGCCATGAGCTGAAAACATGGGATCCCTGATGCCCGGTGGATCTCACCTCCAGCTCCCCCTGTGGGTTACGCATCAGGTATCCACGCTGGAAGTCGAGGCGACCCGGAGATTTTTTCAACACATCGGCGCTGCGCACCCGCTGACGCGGCGGCAGGGCAGGGCCGGTTTGCCCGGTCAGTTTCGCCAGCAGCGGCTGCACCAGCTGGTAGAACGTCAGCATCGCGGAAACCGGATTGCCCGGCAGGCCGCAGAACCAACTGTTCTGCAGACGACCGAAGGCGAACGGTTTGCCCGGTTTGATCGCCAGCTTCCAGAAAGTGACTTCGCCCAGCTCTTCCAGCATCTGTTTGGTGTAATCGGCTTCGCCGACGGATACGCCGCCGCTGCTGATCACCACATCGGCGCAGCTATCGGCGTGGTGGAAAGCGGCGCGCAGTGCATCGCGGTCGTCGCGAATAATACCCAGGTCGATGACCTCGCAGCCCAGCTTATTCAGCATCAGATGCACTGCAAAACGGTTGGTATCATAAATCTGCCCTGCGGCCAGCGGCTGGCCAGGCGACTGTAGTTCATCACCGGTGGAGAAAATCGCCACGCGCAGCGGGCGGAGCACCTGCACGCTGGCAATGCCCAGTGAAGCCAGCAGCGGCAGTTCGGCGGCACCGAGCCTGACGCCGGCGTTCAGTACTACGCTGCCCTGGCGGATATCCTCTCCGGCACGGCGAATGTTTTGACCGGCGCTGACATCGGCGGTGATAACCACGTTGTCACCCTGCTGCCGGGTCTGCTCCTGCATGACCACCGCCTCACATCCCGCAGGCACCGGCGCACCGGTCATGATGCGGATGCAGCTGCCAACTGGCCATTCCTCGCTAAAAGGCGATCCGGCGAAGGCTTTACCCGCCACGGGCAGCGGCGTGCAGGATTTAAGATCGGCCAGGCGAACGGCATAGCCATCCATGGCAGAATTATCAAAAGGGGGAACGGCCATCGGTGAAATGACCGGACATGCACTGATGCGCCCTGCCGCCAGCGGCAGGGGCAGGTGTTCACTCTCATCGATGGGGGTAATGCGGCTCAGCATATTACTCAGGGCATCGTCGAGGGAGATCAATCCCGCTGTAAAGGCTTCCATAAATTCTCCTCGGTTCGCGCCGCCAGGGGCGCGAAAGTCTTTTAGCGGTATTATGGCGCGATTCGACAGCAGGGTCACGCATGCTGAAACGGAGATGTGAAAGTAAGAAATGCAGCTAAGTTAGAACCATTGGTTATTATCAGGGTGCGAACTTTCTGCTTTACAACCTCAGGTATGCTACCTATAGTCAAAACGATGTTTTTTGAAAAAATACCCGCTAACCCGGTGTTTTTCATGCTGATTTAACGGACAGGATAAATAATCATGGTCAGAGCGACGATTGCGATCCACGGTGGTGCAGGCACGATAACGCGTACCCACATGGATGCGAAGGCCGAGCAACGCTATCGTCAGGCGCTGACCCGGATTGTGGCCAGTGGCCAGGCGATGCTCGCCAGCGGCGCTACCGCGCTGGATGTGGTGACCGAAGCGGTTCGTCAGTTAGAAGAGTGTCCGATGTTTAACGCCGGGGTGGGATCGGTATTTACCCATCAGGCCACGCATGAACTTGACGCCTGCGTGATGGATGGCCGGACGCTCGAGGTCGGTGCCGTAGCGGGCGTATCCCATATTCGACACCCGGTGCTGGCGGCGCGAGCGGTGCTGGAGCACAGCCCTCATGTGCTGTTTACTGGCGCAGGTGCGGAATCGTTTGCGGCCGCGCAGGGGCTGGAAATGGTGGCCGCTGACTTTTTCTCAACGCCGGGCCGTCGCGAGCAGCTTAAGCGCGCACAGGGTGCGCTGCAGGTGATGCTGGACCACGATGAGGCCCGTCCGGGTGAGCCGCTCGACCCCGATCGCAAAATGGGCACCGTTGGTGCCGTTGCTCTGGATTCCGCAGGCAATCTTGCTGCGGCCACCTCCACCGGTGGCATGACTAATAAACCGGTGGGACGGGTAGGCGATTCCCCATTGCCGGGGGCAGGTTGCTACGCCAGCGACACGGCGGCGGTTTCCTGCACCGGCACTGGCGAAGTTTTTATCCGCACCCTGGCTGCCTATGATGTTGCCGCACTGATGAACTACGGTGGCCTGTCGCTCCAGCAGGCCACCGGGCAGATCATCATGCAGAAAATACCGCAGCTCGGCGGCAGCGGTGGGCTGATCGCCATTGATCGTCATGGCAATGTGGCGCTGCCGTTTAACAGTGAAGGGATGTATCGCGGATTCGGTGTGGTCGGCGAGCAGCCGGTTGCGGCTATTTTTCGCGAGGAGTATTGATGAGCGCGCTTAACCCGCATAACGGACAGGTGCTGACGGTCAGCGATCTCAGCGTCAGCTTTCAGCAGGATGGTCGACGTATTCAGGCGGTAAATAATCTGTCACTGACGGTTCGCGCAGGCGAAACGCTGGCGATTGTCGGAGAGTCCGGTTCCGGTAAGTCCGTGACCTCACTGGCGCTGATGCGCTTGGTAGAGCAGGGCGGTGGCCGTATCGACAGCGGCAGTATTCTGCTGCGCCGCCGCAATCAGCAGCAGGTCGATTTGATGACGCTCTCTTCCCGCCAACTGCGTGAAATCCGCGGGGCGGATATCGCAATGATATTCCAGGAGCCGATGACCTCGCTGAATCCGGTATTTACGATTGGAGAGCAAATCGCTGAGTCTATTCGTCTGCATCAGGGTAAAGATCACCAGCAGGCGCTGGCTGAAGCAACGCGAATGCTGGACCTGGTCCGTATTCCGGAAGCCAAAAATATTCTGTCCCGCTATCCGCATCAGCTTTCCGGCGGAATGCGGCAGCGGGTGATGATTGCCATGGCGCTCTCCTGCCGCCCGGCCCTGCTGATTGCAGATGAGCCGACCACCGCGCTTGACGTCACCATTCAGGCACAAATTCTGCAGCTGATCCGCGTACTGCAAAAAGAGATGCAGATGGGGGTGATTTTTATCACTCACGATATGGGCGTGGTGGCAGAAATGGCCGATCGGGTGCAGGTGATGTATCGCGGTAACGTGGTGGAAACCGGTCAGGTGGAGACGCTGTTCTCGACCCCCAAAGAGCCCTACACCCGGTCACTGCTGGCGGCGGTACCCAGGCTTGGCGCAATGGCAGGCCACCCTTTTCCGCAGAAGTTTCCTCTGCTGGGCGAAGAGGCCTCAGCCGCTGAGCTTCCGCAGGATACCGTGCGTAAAGACGGTCCACCGCTGCTGCAGGTTCGCGATCTCGTGACCCGCTTTGATATTCGCAGCGGCATCTTTAACCGCGTCACCCGGCGGGTGCACGCGGTAGAGAAAGTCAGTTTCGATCTCCACCAGGGCGAAACGCTGGCGCTGGTGGGTGAGTCAGGCTGCGGCAAGTCCACCACCGGGCGATCGCTGCTGCAGCTGGTGGAGAGCCAGGGCGGTTCCATTACCTTTGATGGCCAGCGTATCGACCTGCTGAAGGGCAGCGCACTGTCGCATCTGCGCCGCGAAATTCAGTTTATTTTTCAGGATCCTTATGCCTCGCTCGATCCCCGCCTGACGGTGGGCTTCTCGATTATGGAGCCGCTGCTGGTACACGGCATCGCTAGCGGGCAGGAAGCTGAACAGCGGGTAGCCAGCCTGCTTGAGCGAGTCGGGCTGCTGCCGGAACACGCGCAGCGTTACCCGCATGAGTTTTCCGGTGGTCAGCGGCAGCGTATCTGTATTGCGCGGGCGCTGGCGCTGAATCCGAAGGTAGTCATTGCCGATGAGTCGGTCTCGGCGCTGGATGTGTCGATCCAGGCGCAGATTATTAACCTGATGCTCGATCTGCAGCGCGAGTACGGCATTGCATTTCTGTTCATTTCCCATGATATGGCGGTGGTGGAACGCATCAGCCACCGCGTTGCGGTGATGTATCTGGGGCAGATCGTGGAAATGGGTCCGCGCCAGGCCGTTTTTGAACATCCTCAGCATCCTTACACCCGCAAGCTGATGGCGGCCGTACCGGTTGCTCAGCCCAGTCAACGACGCCGCGAACGTGCGCTGCTGGTCGATGAAATTCCCAGCCCGATCCGTGCCCCCGGCGATGAACCGCTGGTGGCTCCGCTGGTTGAGGTCAGTGCCGGGCACTATGTTGCCCGCCATGCAATCAGCCGCGCCTGATTTTGATCATGAAAATAAGAGACAGGAGATTGAGATGATGGTTCTGAAAACGCGTCAGTTATTATTAACCGCCGGGCTGTTGGGAAGCATCGCTTCACTGCCTGCCTGGGCGGCAAAAGATGTCACTATCGCCGTTGCATCGAATTTCACCACCCTTGACCCGTATGATGCTAACGATACGCTGTCGCAGGCGGTGGCAAAATCTTTCTATCAGGGCCTGTTTGGTTTTGATAAGGATATGAAGTTGCAGAACGTGTTGGCGGAGAGCTATCAGGTCAGTCCCGACGGTCTGAACTATACCATCAAACTGCGCAGCGGCGTGAAGTTCCAGGACGGCACGGATTTTAACGCGGCGGCGGTGAAAGCTAACCTCGATCGCGCCAGCAATCCGGATAATCACCTGAAGCGCTTTAACCTGTTTAAGCTGATATCAGCAACGGAAGTCATCGATCCCACCACGGTAAAGATTACCCTTTCTGAACCGTTCTCTGCCTTTATTAATACCCTGGCCAGCCCGGCGGCGGCGATGATCTCTCCGGAGGCGCTGAAGAAATATGGCAAAGAGATTGGTTTCCACCCGGTGGGGACCGGGCCGTACGAATTTGTCACCTGGAATCAGACCGATTTTGTGAAGGTGAAGAAATTTGACGGCTACTGGAAGCCGGGTTATCCGAAGCTGGATTCCATCACCTGGCGTCCGGTGGTGGACAACAATACCCGTTCCGCGATGCTGCAAACCGGTGAGGCGAACTTTGCTTTCCCGATCCCGTTTGAACAGGCCAAACTGCTGGAGAAAAACAGCAAGCTCGATCTGGTTACCTCACCCTCGATTATGCAGCGCTATATCAGCCTGAATGTCACCCAGAAGCCCTTTGATAATCCGAAAGTGCGTGAGGCAATTAACTACGCCATTAACCGCGAAGCATTGGCCAAAGTGGCCTTTGCCGGTTATGCCACCCCGGCGACCGGTATTGTTCCACCGTCCATTCAGTATGCGCAAAGCTATCCGGCACCGGAATACAACCCGGCGAAGGCGCGCGAGTTGCTGAAAGAGGCGGGTTATCCTGATGGCTTCACCACCGCGCTGTGGTCTTCTCATAACCACAGCACCGCGCAGAAAGTGCTGCAGTTTACCCAGCAGCAGCTGGCGCAGGTGGGCATTAAAGTCCAGCTGACGGCAATGGATGCCGGGCAGCGTGCGGCGCAGGTTGAAGACAAAGGGCAGAAAGAGAGCGGCGTGCGGATGTTTTACACCGGCTGGTCGGCATCCACCGGTGAGGCCAACTGGGCGCTGACGCCGCTGTTTGCCACTCAGTCCTGGCCACCAACTATCTTCAATACCGCGTTCTACAGCAATCCGCAGGTCGATAAAGATTTGACCGATGCGTTGAAAACCACGGATACCGCGAAGAAATCCGCGTTCTATAAAGATGCTCAGGATCGTATCTGGAAAGATCAGCCGTGGGTGCCGCTGGTGGTGGAGAAACTGGTGTCCGCCAACACGAAAAACCTGACCGGATTCTACGTGATGCCGGATACGTCGTTCAGCTTTGACGATGCTGACCTGAAGTAACGCCCGAGACCAGACAACGCCCCCGACTCAGGGGGCGTAGGAAGATCGATGCTTAACTATTTTATTAAACGCCTGCTGGGCCTGATCCCGACGCTGCTGATTGTGGCAGTGCTGGTATTCCTGTTTGTCCATCTTTTACCGGGCGACCCGGCGCGATTGATCGCCGGACGAGAAGCGGATGCTGAAGTGGTGGCGATGGTTCGTCAACAGCTGGGGCTGGATCTGCCGCTGCCGCAGCAGTTCTGGCGCTATATCACCCACGCGATACAGGGCGATTTCGGCCTGTCGATGGTATCAAAACGCCCGGTTTCAGAGGAGATTGCGCTTCGCTTTATGCCCACCTTCTGGCTGACGCTGAGCAGCATGGCGTGGTCAGTTATTTTCGGCATGGCGATCGGAATTGTTTCTGCCGTGTGGCGCAATCGCTGGCCCGATCGTCTGGGAATGACGCTGGCGGTGTCCGGCATCTCCTTCCCGGCTTTTGCCCTCGGCATTCTGCTGATGCAGGTTTTCTCCGTTGAGCTGGGCTGGCTGCCTACCGTCGGCGCTGACAGCTGGCAGCACTATATTTTACCCTCAATCACCCTTGGCGCCGCCGTGGCGGCGGTGATGGCCCGCTTTACCCGCGCTTCATTCGTGGAAGTGATGCAGGAAGACTACATGCGCACCGCGCGTGCCAAAGGCGTGCGTGAATCGCTGGTGGTGGTGAAACACGGCCTGCGCAATGCCATGATCCCGGTGGTTACCATGATGGGGCTGCAGTTTGGTTTCCTGCTCGGCGGCTCAATCGTTGTGGAAGTGGTGTTCAACTGGCCGGGACTCGGGCGGCTGTTAGTAGATTCCGTTGAGATGCGCGATTACCCGGTGATTCAGGCAGAAGTGCTGCTGTTCTCACTGGAGTTTATTCTGATTAATTTAATGGTCGATATGCTTTATGCGGCGATCAATCCGGCAATTCGCTACAAATAAGGATAGTTGATGCTTAACTGGCGACGCAATGCTGCGCTATCTGCGCTGCCGACAATCAACCCCGAGCGCGTGCGCACCCCGTGGCGTGAGTTCTGGCGGCGTTTTCGTCGGCAGCATCTGGCGTTGGCGGCGGTCATATTTATCGTGCTGCTGGTGGTGGTGGCCGTATTTGCCCCCGTGCTGGCTCCGTTTGATGCGGAAAATTATTTTGATTACGATCGCCTAAACGAAGGTCCGTCAATGCTGCACTGGTTCGGCGTTGATGCGCTGGGCCGCGATATATTCAGCCGCATACTGCTGGGTGCAAGATTGTCGCTGGTCGCCGGGGTCTTTTCCGTGGCTGTCGGTGCGGCTATCGGCACGCTGCTGGGGCTTCTTGCCGGTTATTACGAGGGCTGGTGGGATCGTATTATTATGCGCATCTGCGATGTGCTGTTCGCTTTTCCCGGTATCCTGCTGGCAATAGCGGTCGTGGCGGTGCTGGGTAACGGCATGTCGAACGTGATCCTTGCGGTAGCGATTTTCAGTATCCCGGCCTTTGCCCGGCTGGTGCGCGGTAACACCCTGGTGCTGAAGCATCTGACCTATATTGAATCTGCACGCAGTATTGGTGCGTCTGACTGGGCGATCATTCTGCGCCATATTCTGCCGGGGACGCTTTCTTCCATCGTGGTCTATTTCACCATGCGAATCGGGACGTCGATTATCTCTGCCGCCAGCCTGTCTTTTCTTGGGCTGGGTGCCCAGCCACCGACACCGGAGTGGGGAGCCATGCTCAATGAGGCACAGGCGGATATGGTGATGGCACCGCATGTGGCGATTTTTCCCAGCCTGGCGATTTTCCTGACGGTGCTGGCCTTTAATTTGCTGGGTGATGGTCTGCGCGATGCGCTGGATCCCAGGCTGAAAAACTGATGTGGGCCTGAGTGCGCAGCGCCTGCTGCGCATCACTTGACTTGCCCGACCCTCACGCGGTGCGGACTGTCTTCACGTGATTCCCCGCACCATCTTTAAGGTTTTGTAAAAAGCCTCCCGCTTTACCTGCCTTTCGCTACGGTTAGTTGATACATCCCGCCACGGAGAGAAAACCATGTTCAAACCCCTGACTGCAATCAGCCTGGTGGCACTTCTGTTCAGCCCGATGGCGCTGTCTGAAAACGTCACGGTCGAAGAACTGCAGGATGGCCTTGACCATCCCTGGGCACTGGCGTTTCTGCCTGATAATCAGGGGATATTAATCAGCGAGCGATCCGGCGCGCTCAGACGCTGGCAGGCGGGAAAAGGATTATCTGCACCGCTTAAAGGCGTCCCGAAGGTTTGGGCGCGCAGTCAGGGAGGGCTGCTGGATGTGGTTCTGGCCCCCGATTTTGCCAGTAGTCGCCGCGTGTGGCTGAGCTACACGCGGGAACAGGCGGAGGGTCGCGCGGGTGCTGCCGTGGGCTATGGCCGGCTGAGCGAAGATTATCAGGCGCTGAGCGACTTCCATGAGGTCATTCGTCAGCAGCCGGGGCTCTCCAGCGGCGCTAACCTTGGCACCCGAATGGCATTCGATGGCAATGGCGATCTGTTTGTCGCCTTTGGGGATAACTTCCAGGCGGCTAAGGCCCAGGATCTGAACGCGCTACAGGGAAAAATCGTGCGACTGAAGGCCGATGGTTCTATCCCGCCGGATAATCCGCTGGTGGGTAAAGCGGGCACCCGTCCCGAAATCTGGACATGGGGAATGCGTAATCCACAAGGGCTGGCGTTAAACCCCTGGACTCATCAGATGTGGGAAAGCGAGCACGGCCCTCGCGGCGGCGATGAAGTGAATATTTTACGTAAAGGGGCCAACTATGGCTGGCCGCTGGCAACCTGGGGTGTCGACTACAGCGGAGAGAAGGTATCGGGCTCAAAAGGCGGCGAGGTTGAAGGCACGCTGCAGCCGATCTGGCACTGGCAGATCTCCCCCGCCATCAGCGGCATGGCCTTTTATAACAGCACCCGTTTCCCGCAGTGGCAAAACTCACTCTTTATCGGTGCACTGAAGGAAAAGAACCTGATCCGTCTCAGCCTCAACGGTGAACGGGTGGTCGATCAGCAGCGCCTGCTGGCGGATCGCGGTGAGCGCATACGTGATGTGCGTATGGGGCCAGACGGCTGGCTGTATCTGCTCACCGATGAGTCCAACGGCAAATTGCTGCGGGTGGGGCTGGCTCCCTGAAGTCAGGAAGTCTGATGCGTCCAGCGGCAAACGGGCCAGCCGCGCTCCTGAGCTACTTCCAGCAGCGTCTCGCCGGGATTCACCACATGGGAATAGTCAGCGTATTTCAGCATCGGCAGGTCGTTTATTGAGTCGCTATAGGCCCAGACTTTCTCGAACTGACGGGCACTGTTCTGCGACAGCCAGCGATTAATGCAGTCGACCTTGCCGTCTTTGTAGGTGAGCGGGCCAAAAAGTTTTCCGCTGTAGCGGCCGTCAATGACCTCTACGCCAATGGCGAGTGCGCAATCGGCTCCCAGGCGTTGCGCAATCGGTGCTACCAGATGCTCGCCGCTGGCGGAAATCAGCATTACCGTATCGCCTCGTTGCTGATGCCAGGCAATACGCTCGCGTGCAGCCGGATAGACTCGCGGCACGATGTCGCGCTGGATGAAGCGACGGATCCAGCCACTTACCGTCGAGGTCGCCAGGCCCGTCAGCGGAGCCAGCGTGGTGTCCATGTACTCTTCCATTGAAAGAGTGCCCTGATAGTACTGGCTCATCAGCACCTGTTCCTTTTGCAGTATATCCACAGGGGCAAAGCCCTGCGAAACCAGCCAGTGCAGCCATAATCCGGTACTGTCTTCGGATATTATCGTTTCATCAAGATCGAACAGCGCTAAATCCATAGTGATCGCTCCTCAGCAGACTGTCGCCAGAGTAGCGAACTTTTATGACAGGCTTAACTGTTTCAACACAATTCGGAATATGTCCCGGTATTATCATGTGATTGCCGATGAATCATGGTGGCATTGCTTCAGGCATGTTTAAGGTTTATCTAATAAACTCTAGAAAACTTTACGGTTCGAAGGTTCTTTTCATTGAGGTTAGGTTTTAGTGTAGGGGGGTTAAGTGCCAGGGTGCGCTTCGATTACCTGTCTTTCAAATGGATATCTGGTCACGCCATGAAGAAAAATCTCCTCTCTGCCAGCGTTTTTACGCTGTTCACTGCCACAACGGTGTTCATAACACTGCCTGCTGCGTTCGCTGAACAGGCGCCTGCAGCACCACAGATCGATGCTAAAGCCTGGATCCTGATGGATTACAACAGCGGTAAAGTGTTGACGGAACATCAGGCAGACGATCGCCTCGATCCGGCCAGCCTGACCAAAATGATGGCCAGCTACGTCATTGGCCAGGCGCTGAAATCCGGAAAGATTAATAAAGATGATATGGTCACTGTCGGCAAGGATGCCTGGGCAACCGGTAACCCGGTACTGCAGGGGTCGTCGCTGATGTTCCTGAAGCCGGGGGATCGCATCCCGGTTTCAGAGCTGAACAAAGGCATCATTATTCAGTCCGGGAACGACGCCAGCATCGCCCTGGCGGATTATGTTGCGGGCAGTCAGGACTCCTTCGTTGGCCTGATGAATAACTATGTTAAGGCGCTGGGTTTACAGAATACCCATTTTAAAACCGTACATGGGCTGGATTCTGACGGGCAGTACAGTACCGCTCGTGACATGGCGCTGATTGGCCAGGCGCTGATTCGTGACGTGCCGGATGAGTACGCGATACACAAAGAAAAAGAGTTTACCTTTAATAAAATCCGTCAGTACAACCGTAACCGCCTGCTGTGGAGCACGAATCTTCAGGTGGACGGTATTAAAACCGGCCATACTTCTGGCGCCGGAAATAATCTGGTGGCATCGGCGGTGGATGGCGATCAGCGTCTGATTTCCGTCGTGCTGGGGACGGCAACCGATGCGATTCGCTTCCGCGAAAGCGAGAAGCTGCTGACCTGGGGCTTCCGCTTCTATGAAACGGTGACGCCGATTAAGGCAGGTAAACCCTTTGCCACGCAGCGCGTCTGGTACGGCGAGCGCAGCGAGGTCAATCTTGGCGTAGCGAAAGATGCGGCCATCACCCTGCCGAAAGGACAGTTGAAGAATCTTAAAGCCAGCTTCACGCTGACTCAGCCGCAGCTCACTGCGCCGCTGGCAAAAAATCAGGTGGTTGGTACCATCGATTTCCAGCTGGATGGAAAATCTGTCGATCAGCGTCCGCTGGTGGTGTTGGAAGAAGTGAAAGAGGCGGGGTTCTTTGGCCGTATCTGGGACTTTATCGTAATGAAAATCACCGGCCTGTTCAGCTAAAGCTGATTCTTCAGCTCAAGCCGTCAGAAACAGGGGCGGACCGTCAGGTCCGCCCGCTGAAAACAGATCAGATTAAATCGTAAACCACGGCGGAAATCGCGATCAGACCCACCAGTACCACAAACACGTTGCTCAGCTTGCCGCTGTACTGACGCATGGCCGGTACCTTATTGATGGCATACATCGGCATCAGGAACAGCAGCACGGCGATAATCGGGCCACCCAGGCTTTCAATCAGACCGAGGATGCTCGGGTTCAGCGTGGCAACAATCCAGGTCGTCACCAGCATAAACAGCGCGGTAAAGCGGTTCAGTTTGCTTTCAGCAATGGTTTTTCCGCGGCTGCGCAGCATTTTATTGACCGTACCGTTAAAACCTTCACGCGCACCCAGGTAGTGACCGAGGAAGGATTTGGTGATCGCGACGATAGCAATCATGGGAGCCAGCCACGCCATTAACGGGGTGTTAAAGTGGTTCGCCAGATAGGACAGAATCGAAATGTTCTGCGCTTTGGCTTCAGCCAGATTTTCCGGTGACAGGCTCAGCACGCAGCTGAACACGAAGAACATCACCGTCATCACCATCATGATGTGGCTGCGTGCCAGAATACGTGAGCACTTTTTCTCGGCCTTATCACCGTATTCTCCGCGTTTTGCTACGGCAAAGGCGGAAATAATCGGCGAGTGGTTGAAGGAGAATACCATGACCGGGATCGCCAGCCACAGGGTCATCAGCAGACCGCTGCCGCTTCCGTTCAGGCTGACGTTGTCGAAAATCGAGCTGTTCCAGTAAGGGATCAGGTACAGCGCCAGCGCCATCAGTACCAGTACAAAGGGATAGACCAGCATGCTCATGGTTCTGACGATCATATCCTTACCAAAACGCACGATGGTCATCAGACCAACGATCAGGATCAGCGACAGCACCACACGCGGTGGTGCCTGCATCTGTAGCTGATGGGTCATAAAGCTTTCAACGGTGTTGGTGATCGCTACGCTGTAAACCAGCAGGATGGGGTAGATGGCGAAGAAGTAGAGCAAGGTAATCAGCTTACCGGCACCGACACCAAAGTGTTCTTCCACGACTTCGGTAATATCGCCATCTGGTTTGCTGCCTGACAGGACAAATCGGCACAGTCCACGGTGGGCAAAGAAAGTCATCGGGAATGCCAGCAGCGCCATAATGACCAGCGGGATCAGGCCACCGATACCGGCATTGATAGGCAGAAACAGCACACCAGCGCCAATCGCCGTGCCATACAGGCCCAGCATCCACATCGTGTCGGTTTTACGCCATGTACTGGCATCCTGAGGGGCTACGGGATTAAGCACCGCTGTTTGGGATGAATCCATCACTTTCTCCAGTGTTTAAAAACAATTAATTAAATCACTTAACATCCGCACAGCAATTATTCATTACCAATAACGGATTTAATTAACCACGCTGATTTTTATGGCGCACACTCTACCACCAGAAAAAATAGATGAAAGCACTGGATGATCTATTACCGGTGATCGCAATCACAATTTCATGACCTTTTTCGGAGTGAACCTCTGTGGTTTCTGATTTAACAGGGATTATCTGCCAGGTAATTGCTTGTTTAACAGGGCTTTAAACTGATTTTGAGTATTATTAGATGGTTAAATAGTAGTCTTGTTGCCTGTTTTTTGTCGAAGGGGTGTTTTCAACTTCATTAAAAACAATGCGTTATCATAGTGAAACAGATTGCGCTATCGCCTGGTTTAATCATTTGCGCAACGGCAGAGGTCATACCGCATTTCATTCGGGTTTATTGCGCAATAAAAGAGAGACGTTGGTAGCGAAGACATCTGGTAATTTGTCGCGGGCCGGAAAATGCCGACCCGCAGAAGAATCAGTGACGCACCCAGCCTTTACTGATTGGGAAGGCAAAGAGCGTCCGGTAGAGTGAGGAGAGTCGCGGTAACAGGCGATCCCCGAACATTTGCCAGAAAATGTGTGAAAACAGACAGGACAACATGCCAACCAGCAGTCCACCGAGCATGTCCATCGGCCAGTGTACGCCAAGATAGATGCGGGACCAGGCAATGGCGGCACCGGTAGCCAGCAGCACGGCGCCGGACCACATGCGGTGCCAGGCAATAAACGCCAGCGCAAAGGTAAAAATCACCGTGCCGTGGTCGCTGGGATAAGAGTCGTCAGCGGCGTGGGCAAGATACTGATGGCCAAGCCCGATAGCGAAAGGGCGGGGATGCGGAAAAAGATGGCCGAGGCACCAGGATATTGCCAGCGCATAGAGTAACGCCGCGCCGGTTTTCACCACCAGAACACGCTGTGAAGTCAGCTGGCTGCGTGGCCCCCACAACCACAGCACGACGATCATCAGCGGAACAATTGCGATAACGTCACGAGCAATAAAGGTTGCCAGCGCGATCAGCCACCCCGGCGAATCGCCGTTGGCGTTAATCCAGAGAAAAAGCGAGCGGTTAATCTCTTCCATCATCTTTTTAATTTCCTCTTTATTTCAAGCAGATGCGTTACACATCCGAAAATGACACACTGCGTCAGCCACACCCACCACGCCGCCCAGAGGTTGTGGGACAAAAAGTGAGCGCCACGCATAATCTGACCAAAACCCATGACCAGCCCCACCAGCACCGCTGCCCACCAGCAACACCACGCGAGGTGTGGACGCCGCGGGTAAAAAAGAAAAAATAGTGCCATGGCACTGAATCCACTGGAGGCATGGCCTCCCGGAAAACAGCGCCCCGGCCCGCTATTTTCCGGGATGGCACCAAACAGCGGATATGAAACCGCATCACCACCAAACTGCACCAGATCCCACGGACAGGAGTGCGCACTGCTGCTTTTCAGCAGGCCAACCACCAGCGGACCAACGCCCATAAGAAGCGCCACCAGCACCCAGCGCCACTGGCGGCGCAGGAGCCCCGCTATCAGCAATAGTACGCCACCAGCGATAATCAGGTCTTTGATCAGATGATGGTTAATGAGATTCAGCCAGGCATTATCCTTCCACGGGAAGCGCTGGGTCAGCGGGTCATACCACATCTGGCTGATGGCCATATCCCAGCTTTCACTGCGTGACAGCCAGATCAAAAACAGCGCAATGAGCAGTAACAGCACGGATTGCTTAAAATAGAAGTCGCCAGGAAGTGGGTAAAGGGCTTCCGTCCTAATTACGCGCTTCGTTTTGGGTTTGTTGAGAATTGATGACATTTTGATGACGCTTCGGTGATAAGAACAGAGAGGTTACGTTGCCTGAAAGCGCTTAAGGCAACATTAAGATCGGCAAGAAGTGCGGCGGAAGAATTAGCGGAGCACAAAAGAAAAAAACCCGCTAAACATAATGTTTAACGGGCTCCTCAATTTGGGGATTTCAAAGAAAAGCAGTGGCATTAATTCAGACTGCACGCCACCTTAAAAGTTCTCTGACTTCGTCAAATATTTTTCAGTCAGCCGAAAATTGGCCAGATTACCACAATCAGCGTACCGGCGAGCGTCAGCAAAACGTTCGCAATCGCGTAGGTCCCCGCATAGCCCAGTGCGGGGATATTGCTGCGCGCCGTATCGCTGATAATTTCCATTGCCGGGGCGCAGGTACGCGCACCCATAATGGCACCGAACAGCAGAGCGCGGTTCATTTTCAGCACCAGTGCGCCAAACAGGAAACAGATAACCACCGGCAGCAGGCTGACAATCAGCCCGGCGGCCAGCATCAGCAGGCCGGTTTCACCCATCCCCTGACTAATGCCGCTGCCCGCACTCAGCCCGACGCCGGCCATAAATACCATCAGGCCAAACTCTTTCACCATCGTCAGCGCGCCCTGCGGGATATACCCGAACGTGGGATGGTTAGCACGCAGGAAGCCCAGCATGATCCCGGCAAACAACAGTCCGGCAGCGTTACCAATGCCAAAGTTGAAGCTGCTGAACTGGAAGTTAATCATGCCGATCATCAGGCCGATGATAAAGAAAGAGCAGAAGGCCAGCAGGTCGGTGACCTGGCTGTGAATCGAAATAAAGCCGATGCGATCGGCAACGGACTTGACGCGTTTTGCTTCGCCGCTGATGTGCAGCACGTCGCCCTTGTTGAGGATGATGCTGTCGTCAATGGGCATTTCAATCTGGCTGCGGATAACCCGGTTA
>CAJYIY010000009.1 GCA_913775305.1 uncultured Erwinia sp.
CCTCGCGCAGCTGCCGGACTTTCTCCAACAGCTGCGGTGAAGAGGTAGGCGCAAATCGCGGAGTCAGTGCATAGCTCAGGCGTCCGCAGTTGTGCCAGCGTTCAATCAGCTGACGGGTTTGCTGATAGCTCTGCTCAGGCGTTTCGGTCAGCGCTTCCGGCGCATGTTGATCCATCATCACTTTACCGGCGATCAGCCGCATCCCCAGGCCGTGTGCGGCGGAGAACAGCGCGTCAACCGACTCGGGATGGACGGTGCCAAAAACCAGCGCAGTGGTGGTGCCGTTGCTCAGTAACTGCTGCAGAAAAAATGCCGACATGCGCGCAGAGTACTGCGGGCAGTGGTACTGGCTTTCCACCGGAAAAGTGTACTGGTTCAGCCACTCCAGCAGCTGCTCGCCAAAAGCACCGATCATTTCGGTTTGCGGGTAGTGGATATGCGTATCTACGAAACCGGGTACGATCAGCTTTCCCCGATAGTCCACCCATTCACAGTCCTGCGGCAGTTCGGCACTGCCCTCCTGCCAGTGGCTGAGAGAGACGATTTCACCCTCATTGAGCAGAAGCAGGCCGTCTTCAATGTAGCGGGCAGCGTCCATCAGTTCTTCCGGTGCCGTCACCGTGCGGGTAATATCAAAAAAACTGCCGCGAATAGCGCGACTAAAAGTTGCTGGCATGAAAATTCCTTTAAGCACTGCGGAGGATCCGTCCCGCACTTAGCGGGAAATGTGCTGGTCAGAGAAGTAAATACTGAATGCCCGTTCTGCTACGAAGTGACACTCCCTGATTTGTTTTTGCAAAATCCATACCAGCAGGCAATAAAAATAAATTCTTATTTATCAGATGGATATGCTTTGCTTGACGAATGAAAGTATTAAAACAAACAGGCAATCGTTTGCTATTCCCTGCGCAAACGGTTGCCAAGCGATCGTATTTTATTTTTAAACATGAGAGGTATTATTGACCTGCGTTTCAGCACCGAAATAACGCAATACTGCCTCATCACGCACCAGCTCAGTGCAATATAATCTTATTAATCATAACCATTCGGTTCTTACCTCTCCCGCCTGGAGATGATATGGTGGCTGACGCTGCAGGATGTGAAATTTTCCGGGGTATGAAGCCCTGTTTGTGTTGAGGAACAGAGAGATGATCGTATTTGTTACCGGCGCAACGGCCGGTTTTGGTCAGAGCATTACTCGTCGTTTCATCGCCCAGGGCCATAAGGTGATCGCGACTGGCCGCCGTCAGGAGCGCCTGGAAGCGTTGAAAGCGGAACTGGGTGAAAATGTCTTTACGCTGAAACTCGACGTGCGCGATCGCGCAGGTATCGACGAGGCAATCGCCAGCCTGCCCGCCGGGTGGCGCGACATCGATGTACTGGTGAACAATGCCGGGCTGGCGCTGGGTATTGAACCGGCACAGCGCGCCAGCCTGGATGACTGGGAGGAGATGATCGACACTAACAATAAAGGGCTGGTGTACATGACGCGGGCGATCCTGCCCGGCATGGTGGAACGCAACAGAGGTCATATTATCAATCTGGGTTCCATTGCCGGTAGCTGGCCCTATCCTGGCGGTAACGTCTACGGTGCCACCAAGGCCTTTGTTCGCCAGTTCAGCTTCAATCTGCGTACCGACCTGCACGGCACCGCACTGCGCGTAACCGATATTGAACCGGGACTGGTGGGCGGCACCGAATTCTCTAACGTGCGCTTCAAAGGTGATGACGCTCGCGCAAACGGAGTTTACGACGGTGCAGTTCCGCTGACGCCGGAAGACGTGACCGAAGCGGTCTGGTGGGTCGCCACGCTGCCCGCGCACGTCAACATCAATGCGCTGGAAATGATGCCGGTTGGTCAGAGCCAGGCCGGTTTGCGCGTCTATAAGCCGTAATTGCGGCCTGTTCTGTGCTCCCGCTGACGAGCGGGAGCGGTTGAAGCCGTTAAATCGTTTTCCCCCAGCCCGCTACGATAATCAGCATGCCGCAAAAAGCCACTGCGGCCCCGCACCAGTCCCATGCGGTCAGCTTTTCGCCATCCACAACCCTTAGCCAGATAAGCGCGGTCACCACATAGACTCCACCGTAGGCGGCATAAACCCGCCCACTGGCCGCCGGATGCAGGGTTAACAGCCAGACAAAGATCGTCAAACTGAGCGCGGCGGGCAGCAGCAGCCAGGGGGATCCGCTCTTCTTTAACCACAGCCAGGGAAGAAAACAGCCGATGATTTCTGCCAGAGCGGTGGCGAAAAACAGTAAAGTGGTAGTCAACATAGCGGTTAATCTCTACAAATCCTCAATGAACGCACCGGGTCACTGGTGAGCACTTCGGCGCTGATGATATACTTGTTCATCAAGCTCGTGCAGCAGCTATTTCCGCCTGGCGTCTGTAAAGAAAGGAAACCTTTTATGAAGTCACTACAACAATGTTTCACCCGTACCACCCTGCCACTGGTTCTACTGGCCGCCCTGTTTTCCGTGCAGCACAGCGCAAATGCGCGCACCGAACGTCTGGTGATTGAAAACGGCGACAACTCATTAAGTAAAGAACAGGCTCGTCAGGAAAAAGAACAGTGGGATGACACTCGCCGCCTCCGTGGCAAAGTGAATACCCGCGTTGAGAAAGAATTCGATAAAATCGATCGTGCCATTGATACCCGCGATGGCTGCGAAAAAAGCCTGAATCTTAACGCCTACTGGGAGCCGAATACAATGCGCTGCCTGGATCGCCGCACTGGCCGCTCTGTTGCGCCCTAGTTCTGGTTCTCCAGGTGTCCCGGACGGGTTGTAAACGGGCATGCCACCGCTTCGTGAAATTTTGACTTATAATTACCGCTGTTCTCACGCATAAGGATGAAATGATGAAAGGTTCTAAGTGGATGTTAACCGCCCTGCTCGTTGTCAGCCCGCTGGCCGTTCAGGCATCTTGTGAAAGCGTTAAGGCTGACATTAGTCAGAAAATCATCAATAACGGCGTACCTGAGTCCGGCTTCTCGCTGGATATTGTGCCTAACGATCAGGCAGAACAGGCAGGCGGTCAGGTTGTGGGCCACTGCGAAAGCGATACCCAAAAAATCGTGTACAAGCGCAACGGTAACGGTGGTGACAGCAATGTTCCGGCCAGTGCGGGCACCTCGCAGGACACATCAGCTCAGTAATCTTATACCGCTGACGTCGGGTTCCTCCCCGTCAGCGGTACCCTCTCAGGCCGAACCCTCACTAATGAGGTCTTTGCACCGGCACCAGCCGCGACATCAACAGACTGGCAAATGCAATGATCAGCGACACTACAAACACCCAGTGTAATGAATGCGCAATTTCCGTCAGCATCAAATCCAGGCTGGCAGGCTTGAGCTGTTCGCGCCCGTGTGGCGACATCACCTGCTGTACCGGATCGCTGAACTGGGGCAGACGCACAAGCAGGTTATAGTTGAGCACCGCCCCCATTAATGCCGTACCCAGAGCCGAGCCGAGCATCCGACTGAACATCACCGAGGCGGTGCAGATCCCGCGGATCTCAAACTGCGCCGTATTCTGCACCGCAATGAGGAAGGTGGTGCTGGTCATCCCCATCCCCGTACCGATCACAAAGGCCGAAAATCCGGCATGCCAGACCGGGCTTTCCCGATGTAAAAGTAACAGCAGAGCCGTGCCCGCGATCAGCAGCAGCGACCCCAGCTGGGCGGTAAAGCGGTACGACGTGCGCTGCATCAGCCTGCCGCTCAGCGTGCTGGCCAGCGGCCAGCCGATCGACATCATCGCCAGCGCGCTACCTGCCTGCAGCGGTGTCCCGCCGTTGACGCCCTGGATCCACGGAGGCAGGAATGCGCTGATGCCCATCATGGCCGCCCCGATCAGCAAGTTGCCCACGTTGCCAGCCAGCAGCGTGCGGGTACGCCATATCGCCAGCGGAAACAGCGGCTCGCCTGAATAGCGTTCGTGGCGCAGAAGGCCCCATCCGGCCAACAGCGCCACGGCAATCAGCAACAGCGTCCAGTAGCCAAGCGATTCCGCCTGTAACAGCGCCGTCAGCAGAGCAGTAACGGTCAGCATCAACCAGCCGCTGCCGATGAAATTGATACGGTCGTCGGATTTCTCGCGGCTTTCGGGGAAAAAACGTGCCAGCAGCAGCATTGAAATGATGCCTATCGGGACGTTGACCCAAAAAACCAGCGCCCAGTTAAAGTGCTGCACCAGCCAGGCGCCGGTGAGCGGGCCGACAATTGCCGCAACGCCCCAGACGCTGGAAAGCCAGCCCTGCACGCCCGCACGCTCTTTTGGCGGATAAACATCCGCAATGATCGTAGAGGTCAACGGCATGATGGCCCCGGCCCCTAACCCCTGGAAGGCACGGAACAGGATCAGCCAACCCATGCTGCTGGCAAATCCGCAGAGTATTGAGCCCAGCAGAAACAGTCCGGCCCCGATAAAAAATACCCGCTTGCGCCCCAGCATATCAGCAAGTCGGCCGTAGATCGGCACGGTCACGGCCTGGGTGAGCAGATAGATGGAAAAAACCCAGCCAAACTGCGAGAAGCCGCCCAGATCGGTGATAATTGTCGGCATGGCGGTAGCGACAATAGTGACTTCTATCGCAGCCATAAACATCGACAGCATGCAGGCAATCAGTACCCAATGACGCCGGGTTACGGCGCGAATTGTATTTTCTGACATGAGATTCCTTGTTGTTGCTTCCCTGCTAAGTGTGAACCAGATTTCACGATGGTGTTTTCGAATTGTGCGCTGCGCCAATGTGACAGTGTCACGCAATGCGTCAGCATCTTCTTCTCATTGCAACGCGGCAGGGTGATGATTAAAGCAAGATAAGATCGGGATAGTAAACGAAAGCAGCGCTTTTTTGCAGGATGGGTTCAAAGATTAATACTGCCGGGGCGAACATCTTCAACGGTTCGCCCACGTTGTCGGATTTATGACTGGAGTGGTGAGAGATCGAAATAACGCGACAAATCGCGGGTTTCCGCTCTGGGCAGATAGGGAAGTTCGCCTATGCACGGTGCGGGGATTTTATCCTGTAAAACGCTAATAATTTCCGCATAATGGGCAAGGCCAGGATTGATCCGGTTAGCAACCCAACCCACCAGTGGCAGTCCGTCGTGCTGGATTGCCTCGGCGGTAAGCAGAGCATGGCTGATACAGCCCAGCTTAATGCCTACCACCAGTATGACGGGCATCTGCTCCTGCACCACCCAGTCTGAAAGCGGACGGCGATCGCTCATCAGGCTGCGCCAGCCGCCGGTTCCCTCGGTAATAATGTAGTCGGCCAGCTCATCGAGCGTATGAAGCCCACTGCTTAAAGTGGAATAACTGAATGCCTGATGGCTGGTGCTGATTTCATCGTCAAGCAGCGTCACCGGGTTAATCGTCTCGTAGGGCAGCAGCAGTGTAGAAGAAGTCTGAAGCACCAGCGCATCTTTGTTGCGCGGTCCCTCTTCAGTTTGTTGGCTGCTTTTCGCGACCGGCTTATAGCCCACGGCGTGCTTGCCGCCAGCCGCCAGCGTTTGCAACAGTCCTCGTGAAACCACCGTTTTGCCGACTTCGGTATCGGTACCCGTCACAAATAATCGTTTATACATGAACAGCTCCAGCAGGCCCTGTCTGGCCCACAGATAAACTTTCTGAAAGTAAAGGAGCGAAAATTGTAGGGCAGCGCCTGGCGGTGAAAATTGCGTTGGCGCAATTTTTAGTGGATTCGTTATCCCTGCAGTAATTTGATCAGCAACGAGCCGTTATAGAGCGCATCTTTTACCAGCGCCGCACCGGGCATGGTTCCCTGATTCAGGAACTCGGTGGGTTCAACTGAGAGCGATGCACCATAGTCAGGCAGGGACTGTTGCTGAATACAGGCATTAATTGCCGGGAACAGGATGCTGCGCGCGCGGTTCAACGGCGAGCCGATCAGAACCTTTTGTGGATGAAACAGATTCACCATGATGGCCAGAATACGACCAATGCTGCCGCCCACGCCGGTGATAATGTCGCAGGCAAGCTGATCGCCGTTCAATGCGGCATCGCACAGCGTGTCGACAGTCAGGGGTTGGTGATGTAACGAAGAGCTCATCGAGGCCTGCATCCGCTGCGCGGCCAGCTCAAGCATACTTTCCGTGCTGGCAACGGTTTCCAGACAACCATGATTGCCGCAGTAGCAAAGCTTGCCCCAGGGATCGACCTGGGTATGCCCTATTTCAACCAGCGTTGCGCCGCCGCCGTGCAGCAGCCTACCGCCGGTTATCACGCCGGCGCCAACGTTGTGATCGATCACTACCTGCAGCACGTCGCTGGCATCGCGCGAGGCACCGAACAGCGATTCGGCCATGGTCCAGGCGCAAATATCATGCTGGATATAAACCGGCAGCCCGGTACGCCGCTCAAGCTCTGGCCCCAGCGGCATATTATCAACCTGATAAAACGGCATGCGATGTACGATGCCCGCCTGTCCATTGACCCTGCCCGGCAGCGTGATGGCGATAGCCGTCAGCCTTTCAAGACGGCCCTGATGGACCACAAAGAACTGGTCGATACGCTGAATGATACGCTGGAGTAACGGTTCGGGATCGGATGGAGGTAGCGCGAACTGCTGTTCAACGATCATTTTGCTGCTCAGATCGCGCAGCGCCAGGGTTATATCCCCTTTGCCGATGCGCACGGAGAGAAAATGCCAGGCGTCAGTATCCAGTACCAGGCCTACGGCAGGACGGCCCCGGCTACCCGGCTCCTGAAACTCAGTTTCTTTCACCAGATGTGCTTCCAGCATTTCCCTGACAATTTTGGTAATACTGGCGGGTGCCAGCTGGGCCTTTTTTGACAGTTCAATGCGCGAGACAGGGCCAAACCGGTCAATAAGCCGATAAACCGCACCGGCATTGGTCTGCTTGATCTGGTCTATGTGACCAGGCTGATTGTCCGCAATCACACCCCAGCTCCCGCTTATTTTCACGCTTCAAAATAAAGCATACTGCTCATGGTGAAACACTTCGCACATAAGGTCAAATATTTGATTCGATATGTGATTTGCCGCACATAAACCGCGGGATAGTGCTCATGTTTTCCACGATTCAGCCCGCATTCAGCAGTAGCGACATCATGGCTGACATCACCGCAGGGCGCTCCCTCAGGCGTGACCAGACCAGCCAGACCTGCGACAGCGCATCCGGTTCCTGCAGCGGGATCCAGACCACATCCGCCAGCCGAACGCGGCGAAAAGAGGCGGGTAAAATTGAAACGCCAAGCCCGGTAGAGACCAGCCCGATAATGGTCATCGCCTCGCCCACTTCCTGGGCAATATTGGGTTCAATCTGATAGTGATGCAGGAGAGTTAAAATTTCGCTATACAGCGCTGTACCAACCTGCGGATCAAAAAAGACAAAAGGCTCCTGAGCCAGCTCGCTGACGCTAATCTGCGCCCGTCCGGCAAGGCGATGTTCGCGATGAACCAGCGCATACATCGGCTCCTGCAGAATCAACTGGTGATCCAGGGTTTCCGGTAGCGGCGTATTGCGCATCACCCCAAGATCAAGCCTGCCATCTATCAGCGGAGCAAGCTGCTGGCGCGTATTGATCTCCTGCATTTGCAGGTGTACCGCCGGGAAACGCTGGCGGAAGGTGAACAGCGCATCCGACACCACACTGATAAACGGCGCGGAAGAGGTAAACCCAATACGCAGTTCACCCTCATCACCGCGATGCAGTCGCGCGGCTTTATCGGCGGCCTGAGCAACGTTTTGCAGAATCAGACGCGCATCCAGTAAAAACTGCTGGCCTGCCGCCGTCAGACGCACGCTGCGGTTGGTGCGGGCAAACAGCCGGGCTCCGATTTCCTGTTCAAGGATCTGAATCTGCTGGCTGAGCGGCGGCTGAGAAATATTCAGCCGCTGCGCAGCGCGCCCAAAATGCAGCTCTTCAGCAACGGCAATAAAGTAACGAAGGTGGCGCAGCTCAACATTCATATTCTAAAAGTCTTGTTTGAGATTATTAATATATTAGACATCATAATAGCTTTTTCTTATCTTTTCGATGACAAGACCAAGTCATCCAAGCTAAGGAACCTGAAGTGAATCGCTCAACCCATGCCGTTACGCTTGAAGAGCCCGTTTATCGAACCCCGCCAGCAATAACCCCAACCAGTCTGTACATTAATCGTGGATCGCCCCAGTTCCTGCGCGTGACGCTTGCCCTGTTTTCAGCGGGGCTGGCGACCTTTGCCCTGCTCTATTGCGTGCAGCCAGTCCTGCCGGTACTGTCACATGAATTTGGCGTTTCTCCCGCCAGCAGCAGTATTTCTCTCTCTATCGCCACCGCATTTCTGGCGTTAGGCATGCTGTTTACCGGCCCCCTGTCGGATGCGCTGGGGCGTAAGCCAGTCATGGTGACGTCGCTGATGCTGGCGGCTATTTTTTCGCTGCTTTCATCAACCATGACCAGCTGGCACGGGATTCTGGTGATGCGCGCGCTTACCGGCCTGTCGTTAAGCGGCGTTGCGGCGGTAGGCATGACCTATCTCAGTGAAGAGATCAGCCCGACGGTGGTCGCTTTCTCGATGGGACTGTATATCAGCGGGAATTCAATCGGTGGCATGAGTGGTCGCCTGTTAACCGGTGTCATTACCGACTACAGCAGCTGGCGCGTGGCGGTGGCGACAATCGGCTGCTTTGCTCTGGCTTCTGCGGTGATGTTCTGGAAGATTTTGCCGGATTCCCGTCACTTTCGCCCAACGTCTCTGAAGCCCCGCAGCCTGGCCATCAATTTCCGCCTTCACTGGCGTGATAGCGGACTGCCTCTGCTGTTTGCTGAAGGTTTTCTGTTGATGGGATCGTTTGTGACGCTGTTTAACTATATTGGCTATCGTTTGCTGTCTCCGCCCTGGTCACTGAGTCAAACCGTGGTTGGTCTGCTGTCGGTGGTGTACCTCACCGGGTCATGGAGTTCGCCCAAAGCCGGTGCGATGACCGTTAAGTATGGCCGTTCACCGGTATTGCTGGTTTCGACACTGATGATGCTGACGGGTCTGCTGGTTACGCTCTTCAGCAGCCTCTGGCTGATCCTGCCGGGTATGATGCTGTTTACAGCGGGCTTCTTTGCCGCCCACTCGGTTGCCAGTGGCTGGATAGGTCCGCGTGCCCGACGCGCAAAAGGCCAGGCCTCCTCGCTCTATCTGTTCAGTTACTATCTGGGCTCCAGCGTGGCCGGTACGCTGGGTGGCGTGTTCTGGCATAACTTTGGCTGGGGCGGCATCACCGCTTTTATTGCCACCATGCTACTGCTATCGCTGGTGGTGGGCATGCGGCTGCACCATAAAAAATTGTAGTTCCACTCTCTTTACGGGCCGGAGTGTGAAGCAACGGCCCGTTTTTTCTGGTTCTTTCCTGCTGACCGAAAGTTCGCGCTGCGGTTGATGCGTGCACCATAAGGAACTATAATCTTTAGTATGTTGTAACTAATGGAGTTGCGATGAGCCTTTATGAAGCAGTAGAACGGTTACACCACTGCGTGGCCGAACTTGAGTCCGAACTCAGCAACCTGCAACAACAGATAATCACCCTGCGCCTGCTGGCGGCCAGGGTGTTCGAGTTGCCCGCGGTTGAAAAAGGCAAAGAGAACGATCCCCTGACGCAGATTGCCGTTGAGCAATGGGTGGGTCAGGCCGCCTTGCAGCGTGCTCTGTCACACTTTGGCCTGCTGTTTATGCAGCATCAGTCAGAAAAAATCAGCACCAAGGCGGCCGTTCGCCTGCCCGGCGTCCTCTGCCTGCAGGCCGACACCGAACAGTCCACCCTGCTTCACCAGCAGGTTCAGCGGGTCAACGATGTAAAACAGCAACTGGAGAAAATTATTACCATCGATTCCGGCCTGCCCAGCGAAGCGCGTTTTGAATTCGTTCACACCCACCAGCGCGGACTGATAACCCTGAACGCCTACCGCTCTCTGGTCCTGCTGGATAATCCCGACTCCGTGCGTTTTGGCTGGGCCAACAAACACATTATTAAAAACGTCAGCCGCGATGAAATGCTGGAGAAGCTGCAAAAAAGCCTGAATGCCGGGCGGGCCGTCGCGCCCTGGAGCCGGGAGCAGTGGGCGGAAAAAGTGGCTCAGGAGATTGCGTCGATCAAATCTCTGCCCGATACGGCACGACTGAAGATTAAACGTCCGGTAAAAGTGCAGCCTGTCGCCAGGGTATGGAACAGCGACACGCAGAAACAGACCCAGCTGGCCTGCCCTTCACCGCTGATTGTCCTGTGTAAGGATACGGCCAGCGTACCCACTTTGGGTGAGTTGCTTAATTATGACGCGGAGAATGTGAATCACCGCCACAAACCGCTGGCACAGCCGCTGTTTCTGCTGATCCCGCGTTTACATTTGTATACCGACCGGCTGGCCTGAGCAAAGAGGACACAAAATAAAAAAGCCAGGCATCTGCCTGGCTTGTGCTGCACATCGCTGAAGGCAGATCAGACTTTCATACTACCCACCATCTCTTCCGGCCGCACCCACGCATCGAACTCTTCTTCGGTCAGATAACCGAGTTTCAGCGCCGAGCCTTTCAGCGTCAGCCCTTCTTTATGCGCTTTCTTCGCGATTTCAGCTGCTTTGTCGTAGCCAATATGGGTATTTAACGCGGTCACCAGCATCAGCGACTCATTCAACAGCTGCGTAATACGGTCACGGTTTGGCTCAATACCCACCGCACAGTGGTGATTAAAACTGTCGATACCGTCAGCCAGCAGGCGCACCGACTGCAGGAAGTTATGGATTACCATTGGGCGATAAACGTTAAGTTCAAAGTTACCTGACGCACCGCCGATATTCAGCGCCACATCGTTGCCCATCACCTGGCAGCAAAGCATGGTCAGGGCTTCACACTGAGTCGGGTTCACTTTGCCTGGCATGATCGAACTGCCCGGTTCGTTTTCCGGGATAGCTATTTCGCCAATACCACAGCGAGGACCGGAAGAGAGCCAGCGCACATCGTTAGCGATTTTCATTAGCGAAGCCGCCAGGCCTTTCAGTGCGCCGTGCGCGTGCACCAGCGCGTCACAGGTTGCCAGCGATTCAAACTTGTTCGGTGCGGTGACAAACGGCTGTTGGGTTAAACCGGCCAGCTCTTTCGCTACGCGCACGGCGTATTCCGGATGGGTATTCAGACCCGTTCCGACAGCGGTGCCGCCCAGCGCCAGTTCGGCCAGGTGCGGAATGCTCTGTTCGATATGCTTCAGGCTATGCGTCAGCATCGCTACCCAGCCAGAAATTTCCTGGCCGAGCGTCAGCGGCGTGGCGTCCTGCAGGTGAGTCCGGCCAATTTTAACAATGTCCTTAAAGGCTTCGGCCTTATCACCCAGCGTTTTTTGCAGCACCTTCAGCTGCGGCAGCAGATGTTCCCGCACCGCGATAACCGCAGCCACATGCATCGCCGTCGGGAAGACGTCATTGGAACTCTGGCTTTTATTCACATCATCGTTTGGATGAACGAGGCGCGACATACCGCGTTCACCGCCCAGTATTTCACTGGCGCGGTTGGCAAGTACCTCGTTCATATTCATGTTGGTTTGCGTGCCGGAACCGGTTTGCCAAATCGCGAGGGGGAACTCAGAGCGGTGTTTGTCGGCCAGCACTTCATCAGCAGCGCTGATAATTGCGTTTGCACGTTCACCCGGCAGCAGGCCGAGATCGCTGTTAACCTTTGCTGCAGCACGTTTGGTCAGCGCCAGAGCATAGACCAGCTCGACAGGCATTTTTTCAGTTGAAATGCGAAAGTGTTCCAGTGAGCGTTGGGTCTGCGCGCCCCAAAGTTTATCAGCCGGTACTTCAATCGGTCCCATTGAGTCTTTTTCAATGCGGTTGGCTGCCATTCCTCTCTCCTTTAGCACAACTCTATGATTTTTAATGGCCCGGTCAGGTCTCAATGGAGGCCAGTCACTGCGGACCCTCTTTTTACATACAACTATTTAACATTATGCGACTCATTCGCGTTTATTGCATCCCGATTGTTTTAGGGGATTTTTCAGATTGTCTTCAAGGGGCGTTTTTCGGTATTACTATCGGCAATAACGCGCCTGAACAAGGTTTAACAGGGAAACATCATGCAAAAATTAATCAATTCGCTGCAAAATTACGCCTGGGGAAGTAAAACGGCTCTGACTGATCTGTACGGTATTGAAAATCCGTCTCAGCAGCCGATGGCGGAACTGTGGATGGGCGCCCACCCGAAAAGTTCCTCACAGATTAAGGTTGATAATGTCCCGAAATCGCTCCGCGCTGTGATTGCCGCCGATAAAACCGCGCTGCTGGGCAAAGCGGTTGCTGAACGATTTAACGAACTGCCTTTCCTGTTTAAGGTGCTGTGCGCCGATCAGCCGCTGTCAATTCAGGTTCATCCAAGTAAATCCGCGGCGATTGAGGGATTCGCCCGCGAAAATGCGGCGGGGATCCCGCCAGATGCCCCCAACCGCAACTATAAAGATGATAACCATAAGCCCGAGCTGGTTTACGCGCTGACCCCGTTCCGGGCGATTAACGGTTTCCGACCGCTCCAGGACATTGCTGCTCTGCTGCTGCCGGTCGCCGCAGCCCACCCGGCCATCGGGACATTTATTCAGTCGCCAACCGCAGCAACACTGTCCGATCTGTTTGCCAGCCTGCTGTCAATGGAAGGTGAAGTGAAGACGCGGGCGCTGGGTATCCTGCGTGAGCAACTGAGCGCCAACGCGGGCGAGCCGTGGCAAACCATCCGCAGTATCGCTGAGTTTTATCCTGACGACAGCGGACTGTTTTCCCCCCTGCTGCTGAACGTCATTGAGCTGAAGCCGGGCGAAGCGATGTTTTTATTTGCCGAAACCCCGCACGCCTATCTGAACGGCGTGGCGCTGGAGATTATGGCGAATTCCGATAATGTGCTCCGCGCCGGATTAACCCCCAAATATATTGATATTCCTGAGCTGCTGGCGAACCTGAAGTTTGTTGAGAAACCGGCCGATTCGCTGTTAACCGTTCCGGTTCAGCAGGGCAACACGCAAATCTTCCCGATTCCGGTGGAAGATTTTTCCTTCGCTATCCACACCCTCAGCGCAGAACCGCTCCGCGTAGAGCAGCAGAGCGCAGCGATTATCTTCTGCATTGAAGGTGAAGCGCTGCTTACCCGCGGCGAAGAGCAGCTGACCCTGAAACCGGGTGAATCGGCGTTTATTGCCGCCAACGAATCACCGGTGACGCTCAGCGGAAGTGGTCGCGTTGCGCGCGCGTTTAACGATCTCTCTAATTACGGCTGACGTATCCGGTCATAATTGCTAATATCATTGAAGTTATTCTTCAAAAACGCCGCAAGGCGTTTTTTATTCGCCACTCTATGACCTGCAGGATTTGAACAGGTTAACCGGCGTTCGTGAATCAAAAAAGGACGACTTACAGATGAAAAAAACCAAGATTGCCGTCGGCGTGGTTATTGCCCTTGGCGTTATCTGGACCGGCGGTGCCTGGCTTACCGGTAAACAGCTGGAAAAAAACATGGATCAGCTGGTAGAGCAAGCGAACGCGCAGATACGCGATACGGCACCGGAAAGCCGCCTGCAGCTGAGTTATCAGGATTACCAGCGCGGTCTGTTCAGCAGTACCCTGCGTCTGGTTCTTCAGTCCAGCTCACAAACCGAAGACAACGCTATTCTGAAGCCCGGCCAGAGTATTGTGATGAAGGAAACCATCGATCACGGTCCCTTCCCGTTTGCCCAGCTGAAAAAATTTAACCTGATCCCAGCCATGGCCTCTGTTCACAGCGAGCTGGAAAATACCGATGCGGTCAAAAAGCTGTTTGAATACACCAAGGGTCAGTCTGTCGTCCAGGCTGAAACCCGCATAGGCTACAGCGGCAGCACCGATTCTGATGTGCGTCTGCTGCCGGCCGATTACAGCAATGTGCAAACCGGCGAACGCTTTGCTTTCAACGGCGGCACGCTGTCGATTTCAGCGGACGCCAAAGGTGATGCGGTTAAATTCGACGGTGATATCGACAGCGTTTCTATTGCCAGCAAAAATGAGCTGGAAATGCCGGTGCTGTTCACCCTTAACGGCTTTAAGCTGGATGCGAACAGTCACATCAGCCCGGAAGGATTACGTATTGGCGATCAGAACCTGACGCTGAAGAAACTAACCGCGACGGTGAGCGATAAAGAAGCGCTGACGCTGGAGAATCTCAGCGGTAAATCAACCTTCGATTCGAAAGATAATCACGTTGGTGGCCAGATCGACATGGCAGTCGACGGCCTGAAACTGCAGGGTCAGGACTTTGGTCATGGTAAGCTAATGATTAAGCTGGCCGACTTCAACGGCACGGCGATGAAACAGTTCTCCACCCAGTATAATAATCAGGTGATGGCGCTGACTACCGATCCGGCCGTTCAGAACAATCCGGAACTGTATCAGCAGCGCGTAAGCGAATTGCTGGCTGCTAATCTGCCGCTGCTGCTGAAGGGCAGTCCGTCAGTAAATATTGCCCCGCTGAGCTGGAGCAATGATAAGGGTGAAAGCAGTCTGAATCTTTCGGTGCAGTTTAAAGATCCCGCCACTGCCGCAGCCGCCGCGCAGACCGTCACTCAGCAGGTGGATAACGTGCTGAAGTCGTTTGACGCCAAACTGCAGATCTCAATGGATATGGCGACGGAGATGATGACGCACGTGGCGATGACCGAAGGCTACGATCGGGAGCAGGCGACGAAGCTGGCCGATCAGCAGGTCAAAGGTCTGGCTGCGATGGGGCAAATGTTTAAGCTGACCACGCAGAAAGATAACAATATTCTCACCACCTTGCAGTACGCCACCGGACAGGTGACGATGAACGGTGAGAAAATGCCGCTGGAACAGTTCCTGTCGCGCTATATGCTGGGGGGTGGTGATGAGATCCAGCCACAGTTACAGCCTGGCGCACAGCCGCAGAACTGATCGCTTCGTGACTGTCGGTTTTGCTGAGCTTCGGGCGAATTTGACCTGAAGGCGTCAGACAAACCGTTAAGCTGAAGATGCTGAACCGCTATCGCCCTGATAGCGGTTTTTTTGTCTCTGACGCCAGCTGAAGGCTGATTTGACGGTGTCGGCGGCAGACCGCCTGACACCACGCCGTTGCTTTTCGCCCAATTTACCAGCAACCGGACAGCTATTTGCGCAAATAGCTGGTACGGTTGCGCAATTAGTTTTTATAATGCTCTGCACTTTTACCTGACCTCAAGAGTGCCGAATATGATCGATCGCCAGCTTCCCCTTACCGATATTCATCGCCACCTTGATGGCAACATTCGCGCCCAGACCATCCTCGATTTGGGCCGTGAATTTAATCTCAGCCTGCCCGCCAGCACGCTGGAAACCCTGCGCCCGCATGTGCAGGTGACCGAAACCGAACCGGATTTGGTCAGCTTCCTTAACAAGCTCGACTGGGGTGTCAAGGTGCTCGGCTCGCTGGATGCCTGCCACCGCGTGGCGCAGGAAAACGTTGAGGATGCCGCACGTGCCGGCATCCATTATGCCGAACTGCGTTTCTCGCCGGGCTATATGGCGATGAGCCATAATCTGCCGGTTGCAGGCGTGGTCGAGGCGGTGATTGACGGCATTAAAGCGGGCTGTGCCATGCACAATATCGACGTGCGCCTGATCGGTATTATGAGCCGTACCTTCGGTGAGCAGGCCTGCGAGCAAGAACTGGCAGCCCTGCTGGCACACCGCGATGGGATCACCGCGCTCGATCTGGCCGGTGACGAACTGGGCTTTCCGGGCACGCAGTTCCTCAGCCACTTTAATCGCGCGCGCGATGCCGGTTTGCGCATCACAGTCCACGCCGGCGAAGCCGCCGGTGCCGAAAGCATCTGGCAGGCGATTCGCCAGCTGGGCGCGGAGCGTATCGGCCACGGCGTCAAGGCGATTGAAGATCCGGCGCTGATGGATTACCTGGCGGCGCACGGCATCGGGATTGAGTCCTGTCTGACCTCTAACATCCAGACCAGTACGGTGCCCTCACTGGACAGCCATCCGCTGAAAACCTTCCTGGATCACGGTATTCTGGCCACTATCAATACTGACGATCCGGCGGTACAGGGGATTGAGATTGGTCATGAATATGAGGTGGCTGCGCCGGCAGCGGGTCTGAGTCAGCAGCAGATCCGCACCGCACAGGAGAACGGCCTGAAAATTGCTTTCCTGAGCGAAGCGGAAAAAGCGGCGGTGCGGGCACGCATCGCGGGTTAACGCTGCCCGCGAAAGAGTCCCCCGGGGCCACCGCCCGGTGGATCGGTAGCCGCCGGGCGGCTACCGTCGTTCGGAACTTAATCAGCCGGGCCAGTGCCCGGCAGTCCGGTTTATTTCAGCGACAGGGTCTGACGTTTTTCTGCGGATTGCAGTCCCAGCTCAATAAGCTCCATCACCTGAATCGCCTCTTCAGCGTTAACCGGGTTCTCTCCCACGCCGTTCAGCGCATCGCGGATCGCGGCATAGTAGGCCGGATAGTTACCGGGAGTCGTCAGCAGGGTCTTCTCCACCCACTCATCACCATTGACCTGCGTCACCACGCCATCACGCATATCATATCCCCAGTCTTCCTGCGGCGGCCGTGCGCCCGCCTTCAGCGCATCTTCCTGCGGGTCAAGACCGTATTTCACATAGCTGCCCTGCGTGCCGTGGATCTGATAGCGCGGGGATTCTGCCGCCACCAGCATACTGGCATGCAGCACCACGCGGCGCTGTGGATAGATCAGCGTGGCGTGAAAATAGTCGGTGGTTTGGGCGCCGGGGCGCAGCTCGGTGGTGTCGACGGTTATCGCGACCGGAGAACCGAACAGCTGCAGGGCCTGATCGATAAGATGCGGCCCAAGATCGTACCAGATGCCGGTACCCTGGCCCTTCTGCTCGCGCCAGCGCTGTCTTACTTCCGGACGGAAGCGGTCGAAATGCGACTCGAAATAACGGACTTCACCCAGCGAACCCTCCGCCAGCAGCGACCTGACGGTAAGGAAATCACTGTCCCAGCGACGGTTATGGAAGACCGACAGCAGCAAGCCTTTTGATTTTGCCAGCGTATCCAGCTCGCGCGCCTGTGACAGTGTCACGGTAAACGGTTTATCCACCACCACGTTTTTTCCCGCATCCAGCGCGGCTTTCGCCAGTGGGAAGTGGGTGTCATTGGGCGTTGGAATGACTATCAGCTGAAGAGTCGGATCGTCAAACAGCGCCTGAGGGTCGGAAACCACCTCCACCGAAGGCCAGTCGGCATGGACCTTGGTGGCATCGCTGCTGGAAACAGCGGCCAGTTCCATTTCAGCCGTGCCGGCAATTAACGGCGCGTGAAACGTCTTACTGGCGAAACCGTAGCCCACCAGACCTACACGTATTTTATCAGTCATCACTTTCCCTCTTCTGGTTACTCATTGATTTAAGCCGAACGTTTCAAAGAGGACAAGGTGATCTCATTCTGATTCTTACTCATTAGCACGTCGGGGTACGTACCACGTTTCCTGCGCAACCAGCGCATCGTGCGCATCCAGACTGCGACGGCGAAAATCACTGGGACTGACACCCACCCGTTTGCGAAATACCCGCGAGAAGTAAAGCTGATCGTCATAGCCCACTTCCCGACCAATACTGGCGATGGGTTCCTGAGTGGTTTGCAGCAGCAGCCTGGCGCGGATCACCCGCTGATCCTCCCGCCAGCGCAGCAAATTGACGCCCATCTGCTCACGAAACAGATGCGCCAGGCGGGAAGGCGACAGGCAGACGTGCTTTGCCACCTCCTCAATTTTAACCTCTGCTGCCAGATTGCTGGTGACGTACTGACAGGCTTCAATCACCCGCGCGTCGCGGACCTGCTGATGGCTGCGCGGATCTTCTTCAACCGCACGCAGCAGCAGGCGCTCAAGCAGGTTCATTGCCAGCTCCTCAGCAAAGCGACGCCCGGAGTTATGAGTACTTTCGATACTGGCGAACAGGCGATCGAACTCACCGCGCAGAGACTCCGGAAGATGCAGACGGCCAATCCCCTGCACTTCGTCCTGAAACGAAAGCCAGTCGCTCCAGTAAGCACGAGGACGGAAGTAAACCCAGCGATGATGCCAGGCATCGCTGTCCGGCGAACGGCCATAGTAGTGCGGCGTTTTCGGCTGGAACAACAGCAAATCGCCCTCTTCACAGTCGAAGGCTGCTTCACCGTCAAAAATGCGTCCGCGCCCTTTCACCGTCAGATTCAGAATATAGCCTTTCATTCCATGGGGACGATCTACAAAGAAATCGAGCGGCCCGTCGGCATTAATCGGCGTCAGCCCGGCCACCAGCCAGGCACCGAACTGATAACCGGGTAAAAGCGGGTTAGATTGTGTGACCGGTGCCAGGCGATGGTACATCACGCGTCCCCTTATCAGGCTGCTTTATTTTTCTGTTTGTAGCGGTCAAAAATGACTGCTGCTAACAATATCAGACCACGAACCACATACTGTGAGAAAGGCGAGATATTCATTAAGTTCATGGCATTCTCCACCGTGCCGAGGATCAGCACCCCGGCGATCACATAGGAGATTTTACCGATACCGCCTTTGAGCGATACGCCACCCAGCACGCAGGCGGAAATCACAATCAGCTCGTAGCCGATTGAGGTCATCGGCTGGCCGCTGGTCATGCGTGAAGCCAGGATAATGCCTGCTGCAGCCGAAACCAGGCCAGAGAGGATAAAAATGATTATCCGCGTGCGCACCACCGGCACCCCGGCCAGACGGGCAGCCTCTTCATTACCGCCGATAGCCAGGGTGTTACGGCCAAAGGTGGTTTTATTCAGCAGGAAGGCGAACAGCGCCAGAGTGATAATCGTCAGCCATACCGGCGCAGGCACCCCCAGCCAGCTGGCATAGCCCAGCGCAAAAAAGCGCTCGTCCTCAATGCCCACCGCTTTACCGTCGGAAAAAATATAGGCCAGACCCCGCACGATCTGCATGGTGGCCAGCGTGGTGATCAGCGCGTTGATTTTCAGCCTGGCAATGACAAAACCGTTGACGAAGCCGCAGGCCACGCCGAGCAGCAGACCGGCACCAACGCCAATCCACAGACTTTCACTCACGTTAATCACTACGGCGCAGGTTACGCCCGCGCAGGCAATCACCGAAGCCACCGAAAGATCAAAGTCGCCGGAAGCCAGGCAAAACAGCATGCCGCAGGCCACCATCCCGGACATTGAGATAGCCAGTCCCAGCCCTTTCATATTGATCAGGCTGGCGAAGTTAGGCACAAACAGCACGCAGACAAGGAACAGCGCGGCAAACACGACCAGCATGCCAAAGTTATCCCAGATACGTCCGAAACTGAGGCGTGAGGCTGCCGCCGGGGCGGTCGTTGAGGTTGTCGAAGGCATAGTTTTCTCCTGCATTTCAGGCCACCACGGTGGCTGGTTTGGCTGTTTTAGGCATGGCCAGACCGAGGGTGAGCGCTTCGGTGGCATCATCGTGGGCCAGTTCACCGGCAATGTCTCCCTCGCGCATCACCAGAATACGATCGGCAAGACCCATCACTTCCGGTAAATCGCTGGAGGCGAACAGCACGGCAATGCCGCGCTCGGCCAGCGCATAGATCAGCTGGTAAATTTCGTTTTTGGCCCCAACGTCGATGCCGCGCGTCGGTTCGTCGAGCATGATCACTTTCATCTCCTCCGACAGCCAGCGACCCAGGATCGCCTTCTGCTGGTTACCGCCGGACAGATTCATTATCAGCTGATCTGCGGTCGGCGTTTTAATGTTCAGCGAGCGAATATGCTGCCCGGCATTCTGTGATTCCCAGGCTTTATCAATCAAAAAACCTGCCGTCAGATTGTTGCGCCGGGCACTGATGTTGATATTGTCGCGAACCGAGTGCACCGGAATGATGCCGTCGGCTTTGCGATCTTCCGGGCAGAGCATAATGCCGGCCCGGATCGCCTCGATCGGCTCGCGCAGGGTCAGCTTCTTGCCGTCAAGCCACAGCTCACCGCCGGTCAGCCGGGTCGCGCCAAACAGTCCCTTCATCAGCTCACTGCGCCCTGCGCCCACCAGACCAAACAGCCCGACGATTTCACCAGCGCGCACGCTAAACGACACCGGATGGCGTACGCCTCTGGCCTGCACATTTTCCAGGCGCAGGCGCACTTCGCCGCAGGGGCGCGGACGGTAGCCGTAAATATCGCCGATATCGCGTCCGACCATCGCCTGGACCAGCCGATCGTTATCGCAGCGGCTCATATCGCTGAAGGTGCGGACGTAACGGCCATCCTTGAATACGGTAATGGCATCGCTGAGGGCGAAGATCTCCTCCATCCGATGCGAGACATACAGCACCACGCGGCCATCGGCACGCAGCTGACGGATGACGCGAAACAGCTGGTCGATTTCGCGTGCGGAGAGCGAGCTGGTCGGTTCATCGAAGGCAATCACCTGTGCGTTACGCGCCAGTGCCTTGGCGATCTCCACCATCTGCCACTGGCCGAGTGAGAGGTACTTCAGCGGCATATCCGGGTCGATATCCATACCCAGCACCGCCAGCTGTTTCGCCGCCTCCGTACGCAGGCGACGGTGATTGACCAACCCGCCGCGCTGGGGCAGCTGGCCGAGAAAGATGTTCTCTGCCACGGTCATTTCCGGAATCAGATGCAGTTCCTGATAGATAATCGCCACTCCGGCATTCAGCGCATCCGTGGTGTGCTCAAAGTGAACCGGTTGGCCCCTGAGGCGAATTTCGCCACTGCTGGCGCGGTAGCTCCCACTAAGAATTTTCAGCAGTGTTGATTTCCCGGCACCATTTTCCCCCATCAATGCATGAACCTCTCCGGCATAGCAGTCGAAGCTGATATCCTGCAACGCCTTCACGCCGGGAAAGGTTTTACCTATGCCGTGAAAGCTGAGATAAGCGGGTTCTCTGGCCATATAACTCCCTGATGTGGTGTTGGACGGTTAGGGTTTGCGCGTTGCACAAACGGTCAATGGTAACGTGGGCCGGTCGCTGCCGCGAGCGGCCCATGCCAGGTGACGTTGTCACACAAGACGGACTACATCAGCCCTTTCTTTGCCAGTTCGGCTTTAAAGTTATCGCGGGTGATCAGCACCACATCGGTCACTTCAGTGAACTTCGGCGGCTCAGTACCGTTGGTAACCCAGTCGTGCAGCATTTTGATACTGCGGTAGCCGTGAACGTCCGGGCTGGGCAGCAGCGAACCATAGAAGCCGGTGGCCTGACCTTTCGACAGCTCACTGACCGCATCCACGCCGTTAATGCCAATACCAATAACGTCAGGCGCTTTAAAGCCCTGACCCTCCGTTGCGCGAACGCCGCCAAGCACGGTGTTATCGTTCATACCCACGATCAGCCAGTGTTTCACTTCAGGATGCTGCACCAGCAGCGAATTACCGGCATCGAACGCGCCGGGGATATCGTTAGATTTGGTAGGCACCTGGTAAATCTGTTTTTCCGGGAATCCGGCCGCTTTAAGCGCCTCCATTGAACCGCCGGTGCGGCGGCGCGCGGTATCCAGTTCATTCGCGGTGATGGCCATCACCGCGGTCTCTTTCACATCCCAGCCGCGCTTCTGCATTTCCTTGTAGAGCTCCTGCCCCTGACGTTCACCAATTTTGGTCGCCGCCATCATCACCAGCGGAACGGTATCCATCGGCTTACCCTTCGCGGTCACGAACTGGTCATCAACCGCAATCACCTTCAGGTCGTAGCTGCGGGCCTTAGCCATAATCGCTGAACCCAGTTTTGGATCCGGGGTACAGATAACAAAGCCTTTGGCACCGCTGGCGGCAAGGCTGTCGATGGCGTTAAGGGTTTTCTCACCGTCCGGTACGGCAATTTTAATCACCTCAAAGCCTGATTCCTGGCCTGCTTTATCAGCAAATTTCCATTCGGTCTGGAACCAGGGCTCTTCCGGCTGTTTTACCAGGAAGCCCAGCTTCATGGTTTCTGCAATAGCGGATTGTGACATAACGGCAGCAAGGCTGATTGCGGCCAGTGCATGAGTAAATTTGTGCATGAGGCTCTCCGGCTCAGTGCCCGCTTTTGACGGGGTTGTGTAAACGGTAACAATCGGAAGATGAAAGAAATAAATCTGTAAACAATCACTTATCTAAATCCGCCGTGATTTCTTCGGCGGCGATGGCTAGTTTTAACCCCGTGCAATCACAAATTTGGAGAGCGCTATCACACACTGGAACAACAGGCGTTTTGTCCATGCATTCAGCTGATTTAACCGGAAAGCAACATTTGAAGCCCATCACAGAACAGCCGCAAACGGCAGAAAAATGCATATTTGCAGCTGCTGACGCCTAACGGCTTCAGCGCCATGTTCCCACGATAGAGAGACTTGACTATTGTCTGTGGAGAACAACTATGAACAAGGGTGCCATTACCCTCGGTCTGGATTTTGGCAGCGACTCGGTTCGGGCGCTGGCGGTGGAGTGTGCCAGTGGACGAGAACTGGCAAAACAGGTAGTTGCCTATCCACGCTGGCTGGAAGGCCGCTATTGCCAGCCCAACCGGAATCAGTTCCGCCATCATCCCGCAGATTATATTGAGGCACTGGAGCAGGCAATTCGTGACGTTGTCACGCAGTTAGGCGCCAACAGCCAGAATGTCGTTGGAATTGGCGTGGATTCAACCGGCTCGACCCCGGCCCCTGTCGATCGTCAGGGCCGGGTGCTGGCGCTGCGTCCGGAATTCGCCGATAACCCTAACGCCATGTTTGTGCTGTGGAAAGACCACACCGCCATTGAAGAGGCTGAAGCCATCACCCGCCTTAGCCACAGCGGCAGGTTCAACGATTACTCGCGCTACATCGGCGGGGTGTACTCATCAGAATGGTTCTGGGCCAAGATCCTGCACGTCAGCCGCGAGGATGCCGCGGTGCGTGAAGCCGCTGCCTCATGGGTTGAGCTCTGCGACTGGGTACCGGCGCTGCTCAGCGGCACCACCGCCCCGGCCAATATGCGCCGTGGCCGCTGCGCCGCCGGGCATAAATCACTCTGGCATCCGCTGTGGCAGGGGCTGCCTGAGGCGGCATTCCTTAATGCGCTGGATCCGCTGCTGACCCGCGATCTGGATGACCCGCTGTTTACCGATACCTGGACCGCCGATCTGCCGGTCGGTGAGCTGACTGCCGAATGGGCGGAGCGCCTCGGACTGCCCCGCAACGTAGTCATCTCCGGCGGCGCCTTTGACTGCCACATGGGCGCAGTCGGTGCCGGAGCCAGACCCTACACGCTGGTCAAGGTGATTGGCACTTCGACCTGCGACATTCTGATCGCCGACCCCGACCGCGTTGGCGATCGTGCCATTAAAGGGATCTGCGGTCAGGTCGACGGCAGCGTGGTTCCGGGGATGATCGGCTTTGAAGCAGGACAGTCGGCATTCGGGGATATGTATGCCTGGTTCAGCCGTCTGCTTGGCTGGCCACTGTTACAGGCTGCGCAGCAGCAGCCCGAACTCAAAGCGCAGCTGGAGCCGATCCGCCGTGCCCTTCTGGAGGATTTGACCCGCGCCTGGGCCAGCGATCCGCAGCTCGACCATCTGCCGGTGGTACTGGACTGGTTTAACGGCCGCCGTACACCGTTCGCCAATCAGCGGCTGAAAGGTGTGATCGCCGATCTGAATCTGGGTACCGACGCGCCAACGCTGTTCGGAGGATTTATTGCTGCGACCGCCTTCGGGGCCAGAGCCATCATGGAATGTTTCGAAAATCAGGATATTCCGGTAAAGCAGATCCTGACGCTTGGCGGCATCGCCCGCAAATCCCCGGCGATCATGCAGGTATGCTGCGATGTAATGAATCGTCCGCTGGATATCGTCGCCTCCGATGAGTGCTGTGCGCTGGGAGCGGCCATTTTTGCCGCCGTTGCCGCCGGGGTATACACCGATATTCCGGCCGCTCAGCAGCATATGGCCAGCCCGCTGGAGCAAACCCTGCAGCCCGATCCGTCCCGTGTCGCGTGTTTCCAACAGCTTTATCAGCGTTATCTTCAATGGTGCGAAGTTGCCGAACCGCAGTTTGCACCATCACCGTCATCCGTCAGTGAAGGAGTGGTTTTATGATCCCGTTAAACACCGCAACCGTATGGTTTGTGATTGGTACCCAGCATCTGTACGGCGCGGAAACCCTGCGTCAGGTTGAACAGCACGGCAAAGCGGTGGTCGACCAGCTTAACCGCGCAGGCAAACTGCCCTTCCCGCTTCAGCTCAAGCCACTGGTAAAAAGCCCGGATGAGGCGCTGATGCTGTGCCGCGAGGCCAACCACGATCCGCAGTGTCTGGGGATAATGACCTGGCTGCACACCTTCTCACCGGCAAAAATGTGGATTGGAGGGCTGTCGATTCTGAACAAGCCGCTGCTGCAGTTCCATACCCAGTTTAATGCGGAAATCCCGTGGGACAGCATGGATATGGACTTTATGAACCTTAATCAGACCGCCCATGGCGGTCGCGAGTTCGGTTTTATCGGTGCGCGGATGCGGCTGCCGCATCAGGTGGTGACCGGACACTGGCAGGATCCGCAGACGGTACAGCGTATTGCCCGGTGGATGCGCGGTGCAGCAGCGAAACGCGCCAGCCAGCAGCTGAAGGTGGCCCGCTTTGGTGACAACATGCGGGAGGTGGCAGTGACCGAGGGCGATAAAGTCGCGGCCCAGATCCAGTTCGGTTACGCGGTGAACGGCTGGGGCGTTGGCGATCTGGTAGAGGTGATTAATCAGATCAGTGACGGCGACGTCAGTGCGCTGGTTGATGAATATGAGAGCCGCTATGAGTTCTCGGCGGCAGCGGCGGTCAACGGCGAAAAACGCCAGAACGTGCTGGATGCCGCACGTATTGAGCTCGGCCTGAAGCGCTTCCTCGACGATGAGGGCTGCCGTGCTTTCACCACTAACTTCCAGACGCTGCACGGGATGACCCAGCTGCCGGGACTGGCAGTACAGCGCCTGATGCAGCAGGGCTATGGCTTTGCCGGTGAGGGCGACTGGAAAACCGCTGCGCTACTGCATATTTTCAAGGTGATGGCTGGCGATCGGCCGGGCGGAACATCGTTTATGGAGGATTACACTTATCACTTCTCGCCGGGCAACGATCTGGTATTAGGCTCGCATATGCTTGAGGTTTGCCCGTCCATCGCCCGTGAAGCGCGCCCGCTGCTGGATGTGCAGGCGCTGGGCATTGGCGGTAAGGCTGACCCGGCACGGTTGATCTTCTCCTCTCCGGCCGGCGCCGCAGTGAATGCCAGCGTGATTGATATGGGCGATCGCTTCCGTCTGCTGGTCAATGTGGTGGATACCATCGAGCAGCCGCACGCCCTGCCCGCGCTACCGGTGGCCCGTGCGCTGTGGCGCGCCCAGCCCTCGCTGGCGACGGCCTCCGAGGCATGGATCCTCGGCGGTGGCGCCCATCATACGGTCTTCAGCCAGGCGCTGACGGTTGACGATATGCGCCTGTACGGTGAAATGCATCATATCGAGGTGTTGGTCATTGATAACGACACCACCCTTCACGGTTTCCGTGATGCACTACGCTGGAATGACGCATATTATCGCCTGGCACGCTAGCCGATATGACCGGCAGCGCCTGAACGCGCTGTCGGTCATCAGTTAATTGTCAGTGGCGGTGAGTAAAATAAGGGTTTACTGTTCCTCAGAATATCGCCGCACGCCATCAAAGCCGCTGCGAAAATACCCACCCAGCCGAGCCTCGCGAGTTTTTCCTTAATTAGCCCACCTTCACCCGCATTCTTCTCTGGTCATTAGTTTTGCGCTGTGTTAATTATTGTCACAGGTCAGTTTATTCATCACTCCGGGTATTTATTCTAATTTTTCGTGATATTTCCCCTGACAATAAGTTGATAATTTTAATTATCAGGAAAAAGTCAGACCATGTGACCAAAATAGTTGTTATTCGTAATATAATCAAATGGATGTGTTTTATGTCACAAATGTTCGCACTTTTGTTGGTCATGATTATTTTGTATCTGGGCGATTTGATTTCTGTCAGAACAAAGGCATGGATCCCCTCGGTATTTGTCTGTGCCGTGCTGTTTTTATTCGGCTACTGGACCTTCTTCCCACAGGATATTGTGAGCCGCGCCGGTATTACTCCGCTGGTTGCCACCATGCTGATGTATCTGCTGATCGTCAATATGGGTACCCTGCTGTCGGTACCTGAACTTATCCGTCAGTGGAAGACCATTATCATCTCTCTGGCCGGTATCGCCGGAATTATGGCTATGGTGTTTGCCGTCTGCCTGCTGATGTTTGACCGCAACACGGCCATCGTGACGATTCCACCGCTGGTTGGTGGAATCGTCTCTGCGATCATTATGTCCAAAGGCGCGGCGTCAGCCGGGCTGGTTGATCTCTCCGTTTTCGCCATTCTTATCTATGTGATGCAGGGCTTTGCCGGATACCCCCTCACCGCCATCATGCTGCAGCGCGAGGGGAAACGCGTACTGCAAAAGTATCGTCGCGGCGAGTGGCAGGAAACGGTCGCTGGCGCAGCGGTGGATAAACACGCGGGCGCCTCAGGCGACGACAACGCCATGCCGCGTCTGTTGGGGCGTTTTCCAGCCCACTACAACACCAGCTATTTTAAATTTATGCGCCTCGCGCTGGTCGGCTGGCTGGCGTATCTGGTGTCAGGCTGGCTGGCGCCGATCGTTTCAGTCAGCCCGTTCGTGCTGTGTCTGCTGTTTGGGGTGATCGCGGCTTCGCTTGGGTTACTGGAGCGACAGCCGCTGCAGAAAGCCAACGGTTTTGGTTTCGCGGTGATGGGCCTGATGCTGTTTATCTTCGATACGCTGAACCGCGCCACACCGGAAATGCTGCTGCGCCTGCTGCTGCCCATGCTGATGTTAATTGCAACCGCCGTGGTGGGAATGTTTATCGTCTGCTGGATTGTTGGCCGGATGCTGGGAGTCAGCACCGAAATGGCGTTCGCCATCGCGCTGACCTCGATGTATGGCTTCCCGGCGGACTACATTATCACAAATGAAGCGATTAACGCGCTGACCAAAGATGAGAAAGAGCGCGAGGTGCTGACCCGGCACATGCTGGCACCGATGCTGGTCGGGGGGTTTATTTCTGTCACCATGGTATCGGTCGTGCTGGCCGGGATCATGGTGGGCTACATTATTCCTGCTGTTTAAATCATTATTCAGTGCAATCGGTACATGAGATAAGGGAAGCAATCACTATGACAAGTCAGTCAATCACGCAGTCCGTTCGGGCCTGGACCGAGGCGATGATCGCCTTCCGCCGCGATCTGCACGCTCACCCCGAGCTGCCGTGGGAGGAAGTTCGCACCACGCAGAAAGTGGCGCAGGCGCTGGATGAGATGGGCATCAGCTACAGACTCACTCAACCGACGGGCATCATTGCCGAAATCAAAGGCGGGCAGCCGGGTAAAACCGTGGCGCTGCGTGCCGATATGGATGCGCTGCCGGTACAGGAGCTGAGCACCACGTTAAGCTATAAGTCACTGACCGACGGCAAGATGCACGCCTGCGGCCACGATGCGCATACCGCTATGCTGCTGAACGCGGCCAGAGCGCTGCAGGAGAACCGCGCGGAACTGCGCGGCAACGTCAGGCTGATTTTTCAGCCGGCGGAAGAGATTGCCCAGGGGGCGCGCGAAATGGTTCGCCAGGGCGCGGTTGAGGGCGTGGACAACGTCTTCGGTATGCATATCTGGACAACAACGGCCTCCGGTAAAATTTCCTGCAACGTGGGTTCCAGCTTTGCCTCTGCCGATTTGCTGAAGGTGACATTTAAAGGTCGCGGCGGCCACGGCTCCATGCCTGAAGCCTGTATCGATGCCGCCGTGGTCGCCTCCTCATTTGTGATGAATCTGCAGGCCATTGTCTCGCGTGAGACATCGCCTCTGGAGTCGGCCGTCGTGACCATTGGCCGGATGGAAGTCGGAACCCGGTTTAACGTGATTGCCGAAAACGCCGTACTGGACGGTACGGTACGTTGCTTTGACGTCGCCACCCGCGATCGCCTGAAGGCGGCGATTGAACGCTACGCCCACCAGACGGCAGCGATCTACGGCGCAACGGCGAACGTGGAGTATACCTACGGTACGCTGCCGGTGATTAACGAAGCGCGCAGCGCCCTGCTGGCGCAGTCGGTGATCCGTGATGCCTTTGGTGAAGAAGTGCTGTTTGCCGAGCGGCCGACCACCGGCGGTGAGGACTTTAGTTACTTTATCGAAAATATCCCCGGCTGCTTCGCGCTGCTGGGCTGCGGAAACAAAGCGAAAGGCACTGACTGGGCGCATCACCATGGCTGTTTCAATATTGACGAAGATGTGATGGTACAGGGTGCGGAGCTGTATGCGCAGTATGCGTGGCGCTACCTGCAGCAGGATGATTTTTAGCACTGCGGATGTGCGACAGACTTGAACGCTGCCAGCCGAACACGGTTGAGCGTTTTCCTGCGCTGACGGGGGGTTAACCGTTCAGGCTTCCCGGGCGGCCTGCCCTGGCGATGCGGCAGGCCGCCCGTGAATGCGGCGCGCGGTGGCGCCGCGCTATCCGTTACTCAATCGTCTGACCGGGGCATTCTGCTGCCGATCCCAGATGACCGTCAGCAACCGCTGTAAGGCTATAAACGCAAAAAGCAGCACGCCGATGGCAATCTTTGTCCACCAGGAGCTGAGCGTGCCATCAAAGTTAATCCACGTCTGAATCAGTCCCTGGATCAGCACGCCAAACAGCGTGCCCAGCACCGTACCCACCCCGCCGGAAAGCAGCGTACCGCCAATCACCACCGAGGCTATCGCATCCAGCTCCACGCCCATACCCGCCAGCGCATAGCCCGCCGAGGTGTAGAGAGAGAATACAATCCCCGCCAGCGTTGCCAGCCCCGAGGAGAGCATATAGACACGCACGGTGGTGCTGCGGGTGGAGATGCCCATCAGCTGCGCCGAGGTGGCATTGCCGCCGATGGCATACACCTGGCTTCCGAAACGGGTACGGTGTGCAACGATCATACCCAGCGCCACCACCACCAGCATAATCAGCGCCAGCAGGCTCAGTCGCCCTCCGCCAGGGATTTTCCACGCCATCGATGACAGCGTGGCGTACAGCGGATGATCGACAGGCAGCGAGCTTTCGGCCACCAGATAACTACAGCCGCGCAGGAAGAACATTCCCGCCAGGGTGATGATAAACGCCGGTATTTTCAGGGCATCGATCAGCCAGCCCATAAAGGCACCGAACGCCGATCCCATCACCATCACCAGGCCAAACGCCACAAAGGGATGCAGATGGAAATCACCGATGGCGCGCGCCAGAAACACGCCGGTAAAGGCAATCACCGCGCCCACCGACAGGTCAATACCGCCTGAGAGGATCACGAAGGTCATGCCGACGGCGATAATACCGAGAAAAGCATTATCGGTCAGGATATTGGCAATCACCCGGGTGGAGGCAAAGCCGGGAAACTGACTCAGGCAGAACAGATAACCGGCGACAAATACCAGCAGGGTTATCATTAACGGAAGATGACGTTTAACCACCGCGCGGCCCTCTCTTAAACAGTTGAATAAAGCGTGGCGACTGCAGCAGCAGCACAATCATCACCACGACCGCTTTCACCACCTGATTCAGCTCGGGCGGGAAACCGGAAAGCAAAATCCCGGTGTTCATTGCCTGAATAATCAGCGCGCCAGTCAGCGACAGCAGCAGATTGAAGCGGCCGCCCATCAGTGAGGCACCGCCGATCACCACCGCAAGGATGGCATCCAGCTCCAGCCACAGTCCGGCGTTGTTCGCATCGGCACCGCGAATATCCGCCGCCACGATCAGCCCGGCGACGGCCGCACACAGGCCGCTCAGGACATAGGTACTCATCACCACCAGCCAGCCGTTGATCCCGGCGTTGCGCGCGGCGCGAAGATTGATGCCCACCGCCTCGATAAACAGGCCGAGCGCGGTTTTGCGTGTCAGCAGCCAGACCACCAGCGCCAGCGCCAGCGTGATCCACAGGGGAACCGGCAGAAAAAACAGCGTGCCGCTGCCCAGCCGCGCCAGCGCATCGCTGTTGAAGGTGACAATTTGCCCCTGGGTGATCAGCTGAGCGATGCCGCGACCGGCAACCATCAGGATCAGCGTGGCAACAAACGGCTGGATTTTCAGCAGCGACACCAGTACGCCGTTCCACACCCCGCAGAGCAGACCGCTGCCCAGCGTCACCAGGATCACCACCGTCAGGCTGTGCCCGGCCACGGTCAGCGTAGCGGCTGTTGCACCGGCGATGGCCATAACCGCGCCGACCGACAGATCAATCCCACCGGTGGCAATCACCAGCGTCATACCGATGGCAAGGATCGCCACCGGTGCGGCACGGTTGAGAATATCTATCGGGCTCCCGAACAGCCGCCCGTCCTGCAGATGAATGGCAAAAAAATTATTTGCCACCAGGCTGTCGATCAGCAGCACCAAAATCAGCGCGCCGATTTGCGGCAGTCCAGGCGGGAGTTTACGTTTCAACATTGACGTTTTCCCCGGTAGCAGATGGCTCTCAGGCATGCTGTTCTCCCCCTGTCGCTATCGCGTTAACGATGGCGGCAACTGACAGCTGTTCCAGCGGTATTTCAGCGACCTGCTGCCTGTCGCGCAGGATCACAACCCGATCGGCATAGCCGACCAGCTCTTCCAGCTCCGATGAAATCACCAGCAGCGCGAGACCATCGGCGCAGAGCGTCTCAATCAGGCGAATAATTTCAGCATGCGCCCCAACGTCGATACCCCGCGTGGGCTCATCCAGGATCAGAAACTGTGGTCGCGTTACCAGCCAGCGCGACAACAACACCTTCTGCTGATTGCCGCCGGAGAGCAGCTCAACCGGCTGGTCAGCATCCGGGGTACGGATACCGAGGCGCGTAATAAAACGCCCGGCAATGTCCTGCTGCTCCCGACGCTTAAGTGGCCGCAGCCAGCCGCGCTGCGCCTGCAGGGCCAGAATGATATTTTCTCGGACTGAGGCGGCACCGATAATACCGTCGGTTTTACGATCTTCCGGACAGAACCCCATCCCCAGGCGGGAAGCCTGAGCCGGGCTACGAATGTTTTGCGCTTTGCCTTTTATAAAGGCCTTACCGGCATCAGCGCGCCTGATACCAAACAGCAGTTCAGCCGTTTCTGTCCGCCCCGATCCGAGCAGCCCCGCCAGCCCCACGGCCTCACCGGGACACACGCTGAGGCTGAACGGCTCAATGGTGCCCTTTTTACCGTAATCTTTAAATTCCACCACCGGCGAATCGCTCCGCAACGTCCTGCCCGCGCGCTGAAGCGCCGTTTCCAGCAGTTCACGGCCCAGCATCAGCTTGATCAACTCAATCTGCGGCAGTGAACGGGTGTCGCGTGTCGCAATAAACTGGCCGTTGCGCAGTATGGTGATGCGATCAGTAATGCGGTACACCTGATCGAGGAAGTGGGTCACAAAAATCAGGCTCATTCCTTTAGCCCGCAGCTGCTGCATCAGGGTGAACAGCATCTCTACTTCACTGGCGTCCAGGCTGGCGGTAGGTTCGTCGAGGATCAACACCTTAGCGGAGAGATCCACTGCGCGGCAGATGGCGATAATCTGCTGCATGGCGACCGAGTAGTGGCCCAGTGGACGGGTAACGTCCAGCTCAAAGCCATAATCGTTAAGCAGTTTCACCGCGCGCTGGTTCAGCGTTCTGCGGTCAATCAGCCCAAAACGTTTTGGCTCACGGCCGATAAACAGATTGTCCGCCACCGACATATTGGGCAGCAGGTTAACTTCCTGATAAACCGTACCGATGCCCAGCGCCTGCGCTTCTGCGGTGTTGCGGGGGTTGATCGCCTGCCCGGAGAGCCGGATAGACCCGGCATCACGCTGATAGACACCGGTCAGGACTTTTATCAGCGTGGATTTCCCCGCGCCGTTTTCGCCCAGCAGCGCCATGATTTCGCCAGCTCGGACAGCAAAGGAAACGTTATCCAGCGCGCGCACGCCGGGGAAAGACTGACTGACGCCGCTGATTTCCAGTAGCGTGGCAGAGGAGGTGTTAATGGTCATACGCTGCGCCTCACACTCTGAAAAAAGCCGCTCCGGGGGGAGCGGCACGTGGCTCAGTACCCCATATCTTTTTTGCGGTCCAGCTGTGCCTGTGCATCGGCAGGCAGGAACAGTCTGGTTTCAGTTTTGATAATCTTAGGGGGAGCGGCGCCGTCTTTTTTCAGTTTTTCCAGCGCGTCAAAGGCGGGTCCGGCCATATTTGGCGTCAGTTCAACGTTTGCGTTGGCTTCACCCGCCAGCATCGCTTTGTAGATATCCGGTACGCCGTCAATTGACCCAATCAGGATATCTTTACCCGGTTTGAGTCCGGCTTCTTTAATGGCCTGAATGGCACCGATGGCCATGTCATCGTTGTGGGCGTAAACCATGCAGATATTTTTGCCGTTGTTCTCGGCCTTGATAAAGCTTTCCATCACCTCTTTACCCTTGCTTCGGGTAAAGTCGCCGCTTTGCGAACGAATGACTTTGATGTCCGGTGTATTGGCAATCGCTTCAGCAAACCCTTTTTTACGATCGATCGCGACGCTGGCCCCGACGGTACCCTGCAGTTCAACGACGTTACAGGGTTTTCCGGCCTGCTCTTTGACCAGCCAGTCGCCGATCAGTTTGCCTTCATAAACGTTATCCGCAGTGACCACCGCCTGATACAGCGACTTATCCTTCACGACAATGGCGCGATCGAGCAGAAATACCGGTATTTTGGCGTCTTTCGCTTCTTCCAGCACCGGCTCCCAGCCGGTTTGCACAACCGGGGCAATAAAGATCGCATCCACGCCCTGGGCGATAAATGAGCGCACTGCTTTGATCTGGTTCTCCTGTTTTTGCTGGCCATCAGCGATTTTCAGGGTAATACCGCGCTTCTGCGCCTCGGATTTTGCCACACTGGTTTCAGCCGCACGCCAGCCCGATTCGGAGCCCACCTGAGAGAATCCGACGGTCATGGATTCAGCCAACACGGGAGCAGAAAGGCCTGCGCTGATAAGAACAGGTAAGAGTAAACGCTTCCACATGATCATATTTCCTCTGTTGGGATTTTGCCGTATAGGGTAACTGCAACCAAATCCTGGACTATTCGTGAGGAAACATATTCGACAAGGCTCACAAAACGCTAAATATCAAAGAGATTACCCGAAATCCGTCAGTTGAATCTGAACAGCAAATATGGAGAATTCTCCTGTAAGGAAAGAAAATCAGGTTAAATAATTGTAATAAACAGAAGCGGTTGCAAACTGGGTATTTGGAAGCGATTACAACACCACGTGAAGTTCTGCCGTTCTGTAGGGTGCGGTTTGCGGTGAAGAATTTAACCTGAACTGTGAGGTTTCTCACGCTTCATCAGCGGTCAGTGACGAGTTTCTCAAAATTAATCACTTTTCCGAAACTGATGCTTTTTAACCTTCGGGTCATGGATTCCATAAGTCTCCGTTATATACTGATTTTCTCCTGTTCATGACGATACGGCCCTGATGAGCATTCACCACTACCTGTTAAAGTTCCGCAAGGTTAACAACCCTGAAAGTCTGGAAAAACTTTTCGATCATCTCAATTATACGCTGACGGATGAGAGTGAAATCATATTAATGTATCGTGCAGCCGATCATCGCCGTGCAGAGCTGGCTTCTGGCGGTCGTTTGTTCGACCCGGGCTGCGTACCGAAATCGCTCTGGCACTATGTCCTCTGAGCCAGCGTAAGCCGCCTCCGCCTGGTGATTCTCCGGGCGAATTTCCGTATAGTGCGCTTCTATTGATGCGAAAATATCGCATTCATTCTGGCTATATTAAGGACTTCGCGTGGCTGTAGATCCCAAAATTCGCATCGGAGGCTGGCTGCTGGTGCCGCTGGCCTGGCTGATTATGACCCTGTTGACCAGCGCCCTGGTGATGGCACTGTACCTCAGTGCCCTTTTTGACCCCGCCATGCGTCATCAGCTTATGATGCAGGAAAGCCCGGTATTGATGAGCTGGGGATTGTCTCTGCTGACCTCGACGCTGGTGTGGTGTTATTCCTGCTGGGTGACATGGATTTTCTGCAAACGCTCCCGTCGCCTGCCTCGCCATTATATTATCTGGCTGCTGATTACCGTTCTGCTGGCGGTGAAAACCTTTGCTTTTGCGCCGGTCGCCGACAGCCGCGCGGTTCAGACGCTACTGGTTGCCCTGCTGGCGGCAGGCATCCTCGTTCCCTATTTCAAGCGTTCGCAGCGGGTGAAGAACACCTTCACTGCCGAATAGTGCTGTAAAAATCGTCAAGAATTTAATCGTGAGTGCGCTGTAACGACCCCGGATAGCGCACAACGGTTGTGGTCACGTCGGCAATATCCGATAATATCGCGCTGCAATTTACGCTGCAGCGCTGATAGTCCGCGTGAGGGGTGCCGCCGATTATCAGCACGGATCCTCCGGGGCTGCTAAAATCTGCTCTTCCTTATTTTTTCAGGCATAAGAATGACCGATTACCTGCTTCTTTTTATTGGCACAGTGCTGGTGAATAACTTCGTTCTGGTGAAGTTTCTTGGCCTGTGTCCCTTTATGGGCGTTTCCAAAAAGCTGGAAACGGCCATCGGTATGGGGCTGGCCACCACATTCGTGATCACTCTGGCATCGATCTGCGCGTGGCTGGTAAACCATCTGATCCTGCTGCCGCTCGATCTGGTCTATCTGCGTACCATGGCCTATATCCTGGTGATTGCCGTGGTGGTGCAGTTCACCGAAATGGTGGTGCGCAAAACCAGCCCCGATTTATACCGGCTGCTGGGGATCTTCCTGCCGCTGATTACCACTAACTGTGCCGTACTGGGCGTACCGCTACTCAGCGTTAATCTGAATCACACTTTCCTGCAGGCCGCGCTGTACGGCTTCAGCGCCTCGCTCGGCTTCTCGCTGGTAATGGTGCTGTTTGCCGGTATTCGTGAACGCCTGGTGCTGGCCGATGTTCCTGCTCCGTTTAAGGGGTCCTCTATTGCGCTGGTGACCGCCGGCTTGATGGCGCTGGCCTTTATGGGCTTCACCGGATTGGTGAAATTCTGATGTCGGCGATTTGGATTGCTATTGCAGTATTAAGCGCCCTCAGCCTGGTGTTTGGTGCTCTGTTGGGCTATGCCTCGCGCCGGTTTAAGGTGGAAGAAGATCCGATCGTTGAGCAGATCGATGCGCTGCTGCCTCAGAGTCAGTGCGGCCAGTGTACCTATCCCGGCTGTCGTCCCTACGCTGAAGCGGTCGCCAACGGCGGCGAGATGATTAACAAATGCGCCCCGGGCGGAGAGCAGACAATGCTCAAGCTGGCAGCGTTGCTGAACGTCGAGCCGCAGCCGCTGGGCGATGAGGCCGAGCTGGCACCCGAGCGTAAAGTGGCCTGGATTGACGAAGCGAACTGTATCGGCTGCACCAAATGCATTCAGGCCTGTCCGGTTGATGCTATCGTCGGCGCCACCCGCGCGATGCATACCGTACTGACCGATGTCTGTACCGGTTGCGATCTTTGCGTAGCCCCCTGCCCGACCGACTGCATAGAAATGCGCCCGGTTGCGACCACCACCGCCAACTGGAAATGGGATCTGCAAACCATCCCGGTTCGGGTTATTCCTGTAGATACTCATGCTTAATCTGTTCAAACGATTTAAACAAAACGCCATCTGGGACTTCCAGGGCGGTATTCATCCCCCGGAGATGAAAACCCAGTCTAACGGTACGCCGCTGCGTCAGCTGCCGCTGCCCGACCGCTTTATCCTGCCGCTGAAGCAGCATATCGGTAGCGAAGGTGAAATTTGCGTACGTCCCGGCGACAAGGTTCTGCGCGGGCAGCCTCTGACCTTCGGCAATGGCCGTATGCTGCCGGTTCACGCTCCGACGTCCGGTACGGTGAGTAAAATCGCTCCGCATATGACCGCGCACCCTTCGGCGCTGGCTGAGATGTGTATTTTTATTACTCCCGATGGTGAAGACCGCTGGTGCGAAAAACAGACGGTCAGCGACTATCGTCTGCTGGATCGCAGTGACGTTGTGGCGCGCGTGCATCAGGCCGGCGTTGCGGGTCTGGGGGGAGCGGGATTCCCTACGGCAACCAAGCTGAAAGGCGGTCTGCGCGGGGTTGACACGCTGATTATCAACGCCGCGGAGTGTGAGCCTTATATCACTGCCGATGATCGTCTGATGCAGGACTGCGCCGCCGAAGTACTGGAAGGCAGCCGTATTCTGGCATGGGTCCTTAACGCCGGGCGCGTGCTGATTGGCATTGAAGATAACAAACCGGAAGCGATTGCCGCGCTGAAAACCGCACTTGGCAACGCGCGCGATCTGCAAATACGGGTGATCCCGACCAAGTATCCCTCCGGCGGTGCTAAACAGCTCACCCAGATACTGACGGGTAAAGAAGTGCCTCACGGCGGTCGCTCCACCGACATTGGTGTGCTGATGCAGAACGTGGGGACCGCTTTCGCAGTCAAACGCGCAGTGATCGACGGTGAGCCGCTTACCGAACGCGTGGTGACGCTGACCGGGGACGCCGTCAGGCGACCTGGTAACGTCTGGGGACGCCTCGGTACCCCCGTCAGCTATTTGCTTCAGCAGGCAGATTTCGAACCGGGCAGCGATCAGATGGTGGTGATGGGGGGGCCGCTGATGGGCTTTACCCTGCCGTCGCTTGACGTGCCGGTCACCAAAATCACCAACTGCATCCTGGCTCCTTCTGCCAGTGAGACGGGGGCCAGTGAGCCGGAAAAGAGCTGCATCCGCTGTAGCGCCTGCGCCGACGCCTGTCCGGCAGGACTGCTGCCGCAGCAGCTTTACTGGTACAGCCGCGGTGGCGATCATGATAAGGCGCGCGAGCACAATATCGCCGACTGCATCGAATGCGGTGCCTGCGCCTATGTCTGCCCGAGCAATATTCCGCTGGTGCAGTATTATCGCCAGGAAAAAGCCGAGATTCAGGCCATCGATCTGGAGGCAGAACGTAACGCACAGGCGAAAGCCCGCTTTGAAGCCCGCCAGCTGCGTCTTGAACGTGAAAAACAGGCGCGGGAAGCGAAGCATCAGCAGGCGAAACGAACCGTTGCGGCCAGCGATGCCGATGCCCTGAACGCCGCCCGCGAACGCGTTAAGGCAAAACAGCAGCAGAGCAACGTTGCCGACGCCGTCATCCCGGAAGCGAATGAACGTCCGGCTGACGATGCCGCACGTGCTGCGCTGCGCGAGGCGCGGCTGGCCGAAGCGAAAGCTCGCCAGGCTGAGAAGCAAGCCACTACCGAACCAGCAACCCGACAGGCTGAAGATCCGCGCAAAGCTGCTGTTGCCGCCGCCATTGCCCGTGCTAAGGCGAAGAAAGCGCCTCAGGCGGCTGATGCGGCGCCAGACACTGCGCTTGCGCAGCCTGAATCTGCGGCTGAAGCGGCTGCTGAAGATCCGCGTAAGGCAGCGGTTGCCGCCGCCATCGCCCGTGCGAAGGCGAAGAAAGCGGCTCAGGCGGGTGACGCGACGCCAGACGCTCCGGTTGCGCAGCCTGAACCCGCTGCTGAAATGGCTGCTGAAGATCCGCGTAAGGCGGCGATTGCCGCCGCCATCG
>CAJYIY010000010.1 GCA_913775305.1 uncultured Erwinia sp.
AACAGGTTCATTGCGCGCTGTACCTGGTTCGCCAGCACCGCTTTAATCGCGCCCAGCCCTTCAGGAGAGAGGATCAGCAGCGCCACCAGGAAGCCGGTGAACTGCTCTGGCGCATGCATCGCCGTCAGTAGCTCACCCAACGGATTGGCATTCATCTTAGTGACGGCGATCACCGCAATCAGATGCACAATCAGCCAGACGGTGTGCCAGGCGTTGCCGTGTACCGATGGTTTACCATGGTGCGGATCGCCGTCATCATCTTCATGCTCATAAACAAACAGACTCTGGTGGGTTTTGGTCTGGATCAGCAAAAACACGCCGTACATCGCTGCCGAAATTGCGGAAACCAGCAGCGCCTGCAGCACGCTAAAATTACCGCTCGGCAGCGCCACGGGAAACACCAGAACAATGATTGCCAGCGGGAAGATGGCGATCAGATACTGTTTTACCCCCGCCAGGTTGACATACTGGGTGGCAAACTTGCGTCCGCCGAGCAGCAGGGCAAAACCCACCAGACCACAGGTCACGATCATAATGATCGAGAACAGCGTATCGCGCATCAGCGCCGGGGCAGCATCGCCGGTGGCCATCAGTGCGGAGATCAGGCTGACCTCAAGGATCACCACGGAAAGGCTGAGGATCAGTGAGCCGTAGGGTTCACCCAGACGGTGTGCCAGTACGTCGGCGTGACGCACTACACTGAAGGCACTGCTGAGAATACCAACCAGTGCCAGCACATTGATACCTGCCACCACAGGCAATGAGGAGGTCGTACCCCAGAACCACAGCACCACCAGCGCGGCGATGGGGAAAATCAGGGAGTACTCGGTATGGCGGGTTTTACTGCTCTCGTGGGCACTCATAGGCTAACGCTCCTTATCGAAATCCGCTGACCCAAAACCGACATCATCGGGGGTCTTCTAAAGTTATTACTGACTGTAGTATCAGTGACAGGTGGAGAAAGTGTAATCTTTTTTTTTGCTTAACCGAAAAAATTTACGATATTTTACTGATTTTAACTCATTTAACGGCGAAGTCGTTATTTTTTATTATTAACTTTTTATCTTTATGAAATATCGGGTTATTTATCTTATTTCATTAAAATATAAAGGGGGATAATGCGCGGGCGGTGGGTTGTAATGTCGGAGAATAAGGGCGGTGTTGATGAATGCTGCTCAGGCTCTCTAAAATGGAGGGTGGAAAAATATGCGTATTGCGCCAGGCTTATAGCTGACTTAATCATGTCCATGCCGGAGGTCGACAATGCCTTATCCTTCCCGCCAGGCGCTGCCTGATGCCGTAAGACACGTGCTGCCCGCTCATGCTCAGGATATTTATAAAGAAGCGTTTAACAGTGCCTGGGAGCAGTATAAAGACCGTGACGATCGCCGGGGCGATGATTCACGTGAGGAGGTGGCTCACAAAGTGGCCTGGGCAGCGGTGAAGCATCAGTACCATAAAGGTGATGATGACAAGTGGCACAGGAAGGACTGACAGGCATACGGCTCAGGCACGCCCAGCCTGGAGCGAACGTGCTGAAATTGTACGGCACGCACCTTCAGGTCGTCCGGCGGTGCCGGGAAGACCGTTACACCTGGGGATTTTTGGCCCGCCGCCACCTCAGTCGCGCCGGCAGCCAGCGCTGGGTGATTTCCGGCGTCTGATCGTCGATCAGCTGGGTGATCATTTCAAAGCAGTTCCAGGCCAGCAGGCGCTCGTCCTGTTCAACCGTATCAATACGCACCGACAGTGCATCATACAGATAATGAGCGTCAAAGCTGCACAGATGCATCGGTGTGTCCAGCAGCCCGTGCTGGCTGAGGTAGCGCAATACCCCTTCCTGCAGACCGCAGGCCGCACAGAAGAGGGCCTGTGGCACGCGCCCCAGACGCGCATACAGCTCGGCAAACATTTCGTAGCCGGAGCTCGAGTGGTAATGGCCGTGCATGATCCACTCTGGTCGCATCGTCAGGCCTGCCCGTTCTAAGCCCTGTTGAAAACCCGCCAGGCGATCGCGAGTGGGGGAGATGCGCGGCTGTCCGCCGAAGAAGTAAATCTCGTCATAGCCTTCGCGGGCCACCGCCTCCAGCAGCGCGGCGGTGGGTTCTGTGGCATCGGTGATCACCAGCGGCAGCGACGATTCCCCGAGGTGACGGTCAAACAGCACGACCGGTAGCTGCTGGTGGATCTTCTGATACTCGCTGTCATTCAGCATGCTTGAGGCGACAATCAGCCCGTCAATCTGACGTTGGATCAGGCTGCTGACCGCCAGCGTTTCCTGACTGGCGTTTTCAGCGGTACAGGCAATCAGCAGTTGCAGACCGGCATCGCGGCACAGCATTTCCAGCTCATGAGAGAAACGGGCAAAACCGTAGTTGGTCATTTCCGGCACCACCAGGCCAAGGGTGTTGCTGCGGCTGGAATTTAAGGCACGGGCGTGAATACTGGGCTGATAGTGATGCTGGCGGGCGATCTCCATCACCCGGACGCGGGTCGTTTCCGCTACGCGCAGCTCCTTGCCGCGACCATTAAGCACCAGACTGGCGGTGGATTTGGAGACACCGGCCAGCCTGGCGATATCGTTAATGGTGATACGTTTGTTTTTAGTCACAGTGGCTTAGGCGTGAATGAACAGACAATCATTCTATCACGCATTGACGCAACCTCCAGTGACTGAGGCTAATCTGCGCGCTGCCGCTGAAGCGCAGCCGGGGCTGAGCATCCGGGAAATAGCGCGACGACAGCACGGCTTCGCCATCGTTGATAAAAATTTCAACGCTGGAACGATCGCAGAGCAGCTGCAGCGTGCGCACCTCGCCGGACCAGTGGCGCGCTTCCAGCTCGCCGGTGCGCAGATTTCTGCGTTCCAGCGTCAGGCCCTGAGGATCGACGTTAAGATCCAGCTCATCACCGAAGCTGGCGCGGAAGCTGCCGTCTGTCGACAGAATAAGCTCGGCGCTGTCCACATCCAGCGCGGGCAGATGAGCGGCAGTGTCTTCCAGCCGGGTTTCATGCTGGCGCAGCTGCTGCAGTTCACGCGCCGGGCGCTGAATCAGCCGCTCTCCGCTCAGGCTCAGCTCGCGCGGGCAGGTCATGGTGTGGATCCAGCCGTGGCTCAGCGTGGGTTGATAAAACTCATCCGCATCCGGCAGCCCCATCCAGCCGATCAGCAGGCGGCGACCATCGTCGCTCAGACAGGTCTGCGGTGCGTAGAATTCAAAGCCCAGGTCGAGTTCATAAAACTCGCCGTGGCGGTACTGTGCCGTCTCGTAATCCAGCCTGCCGCAAAAGTAACCGCTCTGGAAGGTATTGCGCCAGCGCCAGCCGTCGGCCTCAAGCCCCTGTGGGCAGGTGAGCAGAATGTCGCGATCCGCCAGCCGGAACAGGTCCGGGCATTCCCACATATAGCCGAAATCACCCAGCCCGTTCAGGCCACTGCCCGCTATCTCGCCCAGCAGCGTCCAGTGATGCATATCGGGTGAGTTCAGCAGCAGCACTTTTCCCTTCAGCTCAAGGTCCTGCGCAGCCAGCACCATGTACCAGCTGCCGTTGTGCTGCCACACTTTGGGATCGCGCACGTGGCCGGTGTAGCCTTCCGGCAGCGGCAGCACCGGGCCCAGCTTGCGAAACTCGCCGTGTTCGTCGCGCACCGCCAGGCACTGCCACGCGGTGCGCCCGCCCTCAAACTTCACGTTGCCGGTGTAAACCAGCGTCAGCTCTCCGTGGTTGTCCACCGCGCTGCCGGAGTAGCAGCCGTGGCTCTCGTAGCTTTCAGAAGGTGCCAGCGCCAGCGGCTCGTGTCGCCAGTGCACCAGGTCCGGCGAGCTCCACTGGCCCCAGAACTTGGCCCCGTGGGCACAGGCCAGCGGGTTCCACTGGTAGCACAGAGTGTAGCGGCCATTAAAGTGAATAAATCCGTTTGGATCGTTCATCAGCCCGACGGGCGGGGCGAGATGCCAGGCCGGGCGATGGGGATCGGCGGCCGCGCGCTGCTGGCCACTGAGCACCGCACGCAGCGCCTGTTTCACCAGATGGGCGTCACTCATGCCTTAACCTCAACTTTGATTTTCAGCAGCAGCGACAGCACAAAGGCGGTGACAAACGCGATCGCCATACCGATCAGGTAGTTG